>SOJN01000057.1 GCA_004376575.1 candidate division TA06 bacterium
GGCTACGGAGGACTGACGCTTTCGAGCTACGAAGGACAGGGATTTTCACAAGATTCCTTTCTGGTTCGGGTTGAGCCATAAGGATGTGGTTTGAATCTGTGTGAATCGTGTGTAATCTCGTGGTTTCGAGTGTTACGCCTAGACCCTTGTAACCACAGATTAACACACCCTCCTTCGCTTCCTCCTTCGCCATAATCGGCTACGTAGGACTGACGCTATCGAGCTACGAAGGACAGGGATTTTCACAAGATTACTCTTCTGGTTGGGGTTTAGCCATGAGGATGTGGTTTGAATCTGTGTTAATCTCGTGTAATCTCGTGGTTTCAGGGTCGTGAAAAGCGTTGACGGGGTTCTGTGGCTAGGGTAAAATGGCCTTGGTTAACCAGTTTCCAGAATTATAAGGAGGCACCAGTGAAGAAAAGGACGGTCTTTGGCACCCTTTTGGTCGTAGTCGCGGCTTTTTGTGCGCTCTTTCTCATTGTGCATCCCTGGACTCAAAGACCAGTCAAGTTTGAGAAGAAGCCGACCAAAAGGCCGGGTGAATGGTTTCTGATCCAACGCGCATACCCCCAGTTCAAGATAAACTACGAAGTTCTTGATCAGGCGCGTCTCCAGGCTCAGGAGATGAGAGCAAAAAGCCTGACCCAAATGCCCGTCGCGTGGAAGGCTGCTGGCCCAACAAACGTAGGCGGACGGATTGCTGATCTCGCAGTTGATCCCCGATCCAATGACACCATATATGTGGGAGCCGCAAGCGGCGGAATTGTCAAGTCCACCGACGGCGGCATCACATGGGAAGAGATTTTTGACGACCAGCCCAGCCTTGCCATCGGTGCCGTAGCCGTCGATCCAAATAACCCAAGGACCATCTACGTTGGAACCGGTGAACCAAATGCTGGGGGCGGGAGTGTCACTTATGGAGGGTCGGGAGTCTTCAAGTCAACTGATGCTGGTGAAACATGGGAGAATATTGGATTAGGAGAGAGCAGGTACATTGGAAGAATCATTGTTGACCCAACTGACTCGAATCGGGTCTTCGTGGCAGCAAATGGTGGACTCTTCAGCAAAAATCCGGAGCGAGGCGTCTACAGGTCTGAAGATGCGGGCGGAAGTTGGAATAGAGTACTGTACCTTAACGACTCCACGGGCGCAGTTGATATCGCCATAAATCCTATCAACCCTGAGACTCTGTACGCCGCCATGTGGATGAGGATAAGAGGACCTGATTACCGTACCTTCGGTAGTGATGACTGCCGTCTTTACAGGACTACAAATGGCGGAGACTCATGGCAAGAGCTGGCCGGAGGTCTTCCCACCGGAGCGAACGTTGGCCGAATAGGGGTCTCTGTCTGCGCGTCAAACCCAAGGACTCTCTATGCCATCTACGCGGACGCAACTGGTTATTTTCTCGGCGTCTACAAATCGACTGATGGTGGCGATTCCTGGGCAAGGACAAACGATACCGGTTTTACCAGTTTCTACAGTTCATATGGCTGGTGGTTTGGAAACGTGAGGGTCGATCCAACCAATGAGAACAAGGTTTTCGCGCTGGGCATTACCATGTACAGAACCCTAAATGGCGGAGCAAACTGGAGTAGGGTGGCCCAGAGTACTCATGTTGACAACCACGCCATCTACATTGACCCAAGTGATCCGAACTGGATTATTCTCGGTGATGACGGAGGAGTGTTCGTTTCAACAAATGGAGGCACAATCTGGAGCAAGTCGTATCATCTCCCGGTGACTCAGTTCTACACCATACACGTAGATTTCAGCAATCCGCTCCGTATCTACGGAGGCACTCAGGACAATTCCACAGTCAGAACTCTAACGGGCAGTGTGAGCGATTGGGACATAATACTTGGGGGTGACGGATTCTATGTGAATGTCGATCCCACCAATTCTGCAATAATCTACGCCGAATACCAGTGGGGCAATCTCTATAAGTCCACAGACACTGGCAACTCCTGGGATGATGCGACCAATGGAATCAGTTTCTCAGACAGACGGAACTGGTCTACTCCTGTCATAATAGATCCTAGCAATCACAATACTCTTTACTACGGCACCTATAGGCTGTACCGCACGAGGAACGGAGCGAGCTCGTGGAGTGCCATCAGCAGTGACCTGACATACGGTCCGGGATCTGGGAACATAACTTTTGGAACGATAACCACAATAGCTGTCGCCCCCAGCGACAGCAACTGTATATACGTTGGAACAGATGACTCCAACGTCTGGGTGACACTCAACGGTGGTAACAACTGGAACCATATATCCGATTTACTCCCTGATAGATGGGTCACTCGCGTCGCGGTGGACCCCTATGACGCATTAACAGCCTATGTCACTTTTTCTGGATTCAAATGGGACTCTCCGCTTCCGCACGTATTTCGAACCACTGATGCTGGAGTCTCCTGGCAAGACATAAGCTCCAATCTCCCCGAGGCTCCTGTCAATGTCATAGTCGTCGACTCACTCCATCCAAATGTTCTCTACCTGGGTACAGACGTCGGTACGTTCTACAGCACAAATATCGGATCGACCTGGGCTCCACTGGGGACGGATTTTCCAAATAGTTTCGTTGCTGACATGGTGTTGCATAACCCCACCCGGACACTGGTTGCTGGAACTTACGGCCGTTCGGCGTTCAAGCTGGACGTGACTGACATTGTGGGACTGGAATCATCAAAGCCCCTTGCACGGCCTGCAATGTTCGAACTGTACCAGAACCGTCCCAATCCGTTCGACTCCAGAACCACAATCTCCTTCAGTCTGACCAAACCATCCAGCGCGGTGCTGGAAATATACAACACCGCAGGAGCAAAGGTGAGGACGCTTGCCGATCGAACCTTTGAATCTGGAACTCATCAGGTGTCATGGGACGGTAGGGACAGTTCAGGCAGGCCTCTACCGGCCGGCAGTTATATTTACAGGCTGCGCACACAATATCACTCCAGGTCAAAGATGATGATAATTTTGAAATGATGTGAAAATAGGGAATGACATGTCTGTAGATCGCAAGACCAAAAGCTGGCTGGACAACATTGCTCCGTTCAACGCGCACAAAATGCGTTTGAAGAAAAAGAAGAGCGCTCTTCTCGTAATCGACATGCAGAACTTCTTCGTGGGATCAAGATCTGGAGGACTGGGGCCGATAGACCCAGCCGTTCTCAAGAATGTGAAGCACTTAATACACGCGTTTCGTAAGGCCGAACGGCCTGTCATCTATACGAGGCATGTCCACAAGGCTGACGGAAGCGATGCTGGCATCCTGGGGTGGTGGTGGCCGGACATGATTGTGGAGGGATCATCCAACAGTGAGATACACCAGGACATAAAGCCTCGATCTGATGACAAAGTCATCACGAAGCACAGATACTCAGCATTCTATAACACAGACCTGGAAATAGTCCTCAGATGTCAGCAGATTGAGGATCTCGTTATCAGTGGAGTCATGACCAATCTCTGCTGTGAGTCGACAGCTCGGGATGCGTACTTCAGGGACTTTAGAATCTTCTTTGTGGCGGATGCCACAGGTACCGCATATGAGGAGATGCACACCGCAACTCTTCTCAACCTTGCCTACGGCTTCGCATACGTAACAACAACTGAGAACCTCCTCACCCAACTGTAGCCCCGCAACACGAAACTGCGAAAATCGAAAATAAAACCTGGAACCACGAGATTACACGAGATTAACACAGATTCAAACCACATCCGCATGGCTTAACCCGAACCGGAGGAATAATCTTGTGAAAATCCCTGTCCTTCGTAGCTCGAAAGCGTCAGTCCTCCGTAGCCGAATATGGCGAAGGAGGAAGCGAAGGAGGGTGTGTTAATCTGTGGTTCCAAGGGTCTAGGCGTAACACTCGAAACCACGAGATTACACACGATTCACACAGATTCAAACCACATCCGCATGGCTCAACCCGAACCAGAAAGGAATCTTGTGAAAATCTGTGATAATCTGTGGTTACAGAGGTTTAGCTGCTGACGGCTGAGAGCGTGCAGCTAGTCGGTGTTATCCTTTCCCGAGGATAGCCAGAGCCTTTGGGCCACAGTTGAAGACTAAGTCAACAATGGAAAGGTTGGGAATGAAGTCTCCCCAGAGCTGAGGGTACCCGGGACATCTGTAGCTGTAATAATCAATCTTGATACCATTCTTGTGGAAAAGCTCCTCTTCAAGATGAGTTCTGGAAGTAATCATGGTTACATAGACATCTGCTTTCAACTTTTCACATATTTCAACAAGAAGGGACGTCCCCTTTGATTGTGTTCCCAGTTCAGAAGAAAACCTTAACGCCACATCAATATTCAGTTGCTTCAAGAAATACTTCAACAGCGAAGCATTCACATCCACCAACATGTTCCAGTTTTCCCGATACGTTCTTTCCAAGAACCCAAGATGGTCTTCAAGAAATGGGGACCTCTTGTATGAGTGGATGAGGCTCCCGATGTGCTTCTGTGCCCAGAGCCTCTCGTTCAACACTTCTACATCTTTGATTCGCTGCAGCCCTCTCCCCTTCTTCTTGACAGGAACGGTAAGCCATGTCTGGCCACGAGGAGTCTTTATCCTGTTCCTGTTCACCCAGGAGGAACCTCTGGGAAACTGGACGGAATCGAGCAGGACAAGAACATCTACCCTCATAGCTTTGTAGAAAAAACCCGGCCACGGCAGATAGGTTGGCTGATGACACGCTACTTTCATTCCGCCCAAATCCCCCAGCCCGGAAATTGAGAAACTAAGAAAATGAGAAACTCAAACCCAAAACGCGCTAGCAACCTGAGAATTGACAAGTGGCGTTCTCGTACAGCGTATAGCGTGCAGCCGTCTTATATCTTACATCTTACAACTGGTTCTTGTGAGAATCTGTGTTAATCTGTGGTTCCAGGTTTTTGGCTGTTAGCAACAGACAGTTGATGGTCCTACAATCTGCTGCTCGTGTCAATGAAGCAGGATGAGTTTCTCTGTCGCCTGACCGTTTTCAGATGAGAGATTTACGAAGTAGGTTCCTGCGCGGAGGGGTTTGCCCTTCACGTCCCTCCCATCCCACAGGACTGAGACGCGAGAGCTCGAACAAGACGAATGCGGAAAAGCCATCACCATTCTGCCGGCAACATCATACACCTTGATCAACCATGGCGGGTTCGCCCCAAACGCCGCGGTTATTGTGACCGTGGAGGTGAAAGGATTAGGATTGCATAAAAGAATAGGCGCGTGACGCTTTTCCTTCACTGTTCTTTCTTCAATACCAACCTCATCATCTATTTCCAGCCTCATCATCCAGTCGCCAGTCGTTCTCTGAAACCAGAAAGGAGGTAGCACAGTGTAGTATGAACACGAATCTATGGGTGGTGTCATATCTTCCCCCACAAGAGGACCAACTGCCGCTTTGGGCCATATCGCCGTGAGCCAGATCTCATCGCTCAGAGGAACTGTCACATCAAATTCTGCCAGCGCCCAGGTGGTTCCTGCGTCGGCCCTCACCCCCTGGACCACTTCATATGAGTTCTCCAGATCAGGCCTCCCCTCCCCATCATCAGGAGATAGATATACCTCTTCAAACGGGAGAGTATTACTAACCAGGATTTTCCCCCGCACAACATGAAAAGGAGCATAAGGAGGCTGAAATCTCACAGTAATTGCCAGAGTCGATATTGGAGAACCACTCACAATGTACCAGCCCTCGGATGTACCGTCATCGTGCGCCATATCCGCGTGTTTGGACACGCGAACATACCTCCCCAGTGTGTCCAGACTCGCGTCGTCATTGGAACTGAGTGTCACGGTGAATTGCACCAGGCAGATCCCCTCTTCAGGAATCCACTCCTGGAAGACAACAAGGGCAGTGTCTCTGGCCCCGAGATCCGCGACTACTACTGTGTCTCCATAGATGGGGACGTGGGTCAAAGAATCCATGACTATGCAGGTGACCGTCGGAGACTCACTAGCAGAACCATAGTTCTTTATGCTCACGATTGGATTGCGCGGAACAGAAGTGAATTCCTCCGTAAGAGGAGAGTGAATAACGATCGGATTCACATCGTGAGTGACTGTATAGAATCGAACAGCCAGACTATCTTCGATTGCTCCTTCTGGTGTACCATTGAAACTGAACGGCAGGCCTATATCACCTTCACAGTTCTCTATTCCAACAGATGAGGAATCGACATAAACAGAATCTTCCATGCTTAGATACTGAAAGAGGACCGAACCATCATCCAGCAGGACTGTCTGAAAAGTGAAGGGGCTCGATCCACGCCTATGAGGAACCGCAAGCCACGAGGCAACAAACTCGCTCGAATCCTGGTAGACAAAGACAGAACCCGCGTTTGAGGGGTCCAGGTCCGTCCAGAAAGGTGCCAGGAGACAGTTCGGCTCCTTGACGGATGGTATAAGAGAATGGTGAAACTGGTGACTCCGTGAGTTGAAGCTGAGCCATCCATTTGAGCAGACGAACACCGAATCACAAACCCTGTCGTAGAACGTAGACTGGAACCCAATATAGAATGGACCTTCATTGTCATCATCAAGCATCTCAAGATGCTGTCCGACACCTGAGATGTCGCGCCATGCGAACACGGGTCCGCCTGAATCCCTGGAAGTTACATATCTATAACCCCAGTCGTCAGGACTAGATGCACAAACAGGAAAGGGCAGAGCGCAGATTACAAAGGACAAAACGACGATGAAAGGGAGTCTCATTCTATTTTCACCACCTTGGCTGAGAGGTTTCTTTTCCCGGAAGAGAAGTTGCAGAAGTAGACACCGTCAGGCAGAGGTCTGCCTGCATCATCCTTACCGTCCCATCTAACAGTAGCACGAAGCTCGGAGCTTCTCATATCACCAAGCGCAAGCTTCCTCACCAGCCTTCCAGCCGCATCGAAGATGCGGATAGGACTCTTCTTGACACCAAACTCATGTCCTGAAATCGAGATTGTCGACGCCTTGTTGAAAGGATTGGGCCACACAGAAATACGAGCAGCACCCGTCCTCGACTTGACCTCTCTTTCTGCAACACCAATATCGCTGTTCCGATACAGATAAACGTTAACATAAACAGACTGCGCGAGACCAATCTCTTCTGAGTTGCTGAATATGCAGAAGTAATCCTCATTTGTGGGTAGAGTCAGCCACGTTACCGCATTGTTCAGCCTCCTGTGAATCACATACGAATCAAAATCCAGATCGTTTGAGAACTGATCGAAGTTGGCCTCATCTACCATGAAGAAGTCTATTTTCCCCGGATAGAGTTGGTAAGCCCACTGATTGTTGAAGTGGTCATTGTAGCAGTCAATACCATACACTATTTCATTCACAACGGAATAGTTGAGCTCCACCAAGTAGTTCTGTTCTGGATTGCCCGGGAGTGTATCTGGATGAGCTTGCGTGTGAGGAACCTCGCCTTCTAGGTTTCTAATCCAATAGATGTGCTCCCCGGGAACCGCTTCCGTAGAGTCGATTATCTTTTCGGGAGATGTGTAGCCAAGAGGGGATTCAATAGACACATAGTAGTTCTGGTGATCTCCCAGAGTCGTGGTAAAAACCCCGTACTGGTTGGTGGCGCCATTGAAACATGGCCATAAGGCAGACTCAGAGTTCGGCCACATTTCACTGAACAGTTTGACAAGTGCCGCGTCGACCGGCTCACCATTCTTATCTTGAACGATCACACTGAGACTACATGATTTGGAATAACGTTCCACATCACTCCACTGATACCCGTCCATCCGCCAGTTCCATATGGCCGAACAGTCCTTTCCCCCACCGTGATCCCTATCATAGGCTATCCGTGGATTGTTGATGTGAGTTGGGCCGAACCCCAGATCGCACTGGTAGGGACGCCAATCGCCATCCCACCAGAACGCATTCCAGACATGGTCTTCATTTATGTCGTGCGTGCAGACTGTCGGTATTAGTGCAGTTCTGGCTGCGGCACACAGAAGGTCCTGAAGCTCGCCGCAGTTTCCGTTGTGCTCATGCGCTATCACGTTGGGCTGATGCGGCCTGTTACCCGATGCTCCAAACGGAACCGTATATGTCGTCCAGTTGCCGACTATGTCGACTGCCGTGCAGGAGTCGGCGAAGGACCTGCCCGCTGGAAGGTCTCTTCTTAATCCGTCCCACAGAACGTGCGCATAGGTAAGAGCTGTGTCCAAAAGAGGATAGCCTGAGTCAGCCTGCGTATAGAGGTATTCTCTCCAGAAGTAGTTGTAGACGGATGCGTCCATCCTCGGAAGCTCATCCGAAGCTTTTGGGCTGACCACCCACCAGTAGTATATGTCTCTAGGCACTTCCTGCTCGACTGTATCACCAAGTTCATCCAGGACCTTGTAGGAAGTTGTGGAATAGTAGTTGCCACCTAGATCTGGATCCCCGTAGTCAACGACGGTCACATACTCAAGATCCACGTCGATCTCGTAAATCCAATACACGTTCTCGACAATCAAGTCCGGGTCAAAGCCACCATAGACGAGAGTCTGTGGAGAAAGATGAGCAACCTGAAAACAGACTTCATCGTAGTACCTCTTATCCGGGCAGTTTAGAATCAGATCCGCGTAAATATCCTGGTGAGCACTATCCATTCTTCTGAAATTATCCTTGAGATCCAACCTGAGCCAGTCAGGAGCTTTAGCCAGAGCCTGCCCGGCAAGCGCTGTCAATTGGTCGGGAAGCAGTGTGTCTTTCAGAGCTTCTTCCGAGTAGTCGAAGTAGACGCAAAAGCTTTGAGAGCCAGGCATTACCCTGTGTGTCTTCAAGGAATCTATCAAGACCCACGATATGCCCCTTTCCATTTCGACTGAATAGACTTCTCCCGTCTTCTCTATCACTTCTGGGAGGCTATGGACAATCGTTCCTTTCGAGTCTTCAGGCACGACAGGTTCAGCAGTTGTCGTCACTCCCGTCTGCGCCCCGTACACAGAAAGAGGAGTAAGAAGCAGCACTGCAATGACCAACTTCTTCATATCTGCCCCACTTGTTGCTGGTTAAACGGAGCCAACACAAAAACGTCTCTCAGTCAAAATATGGATTAGCCAATACAGGTGGCTTGGGTGTTTCACCAGAAGCCTTCTTAAGTTCCATCTCCTCAACGAGAATTGAAGGGCTCACGACCGATGTGGGGATGCCAGGCCCGAAAGGCGTAAGCACGCTCAGAAAGCTGTGCACATATTCTTCGTCTCCTGTACCCACAATGTCCTTCATCATTCGCAGGATCACGCCAGAAAATTCGCATCCCCTGATGAGTTCCTTCTTTCCCGTTTTTAGATCCACCCTGTAAACGGTCACAGGATCAGGAAGAAGACCTGGTGGCTTCTGCCCCTGTCCAAAGAAATACGACATCCCCATTTCGCTCTCTTTCGTGAACTTTGGCTCAGGCATCTTCTCTACTATCAGTCCGTATTCGAGATCGAAGTCCTTGCACATGTTCTTGAACTCCACCATGAGATCATTTGCAGACATCGTCTTCTCCGACTTCACTATCATATTTCCCATCCTGCCCACTGCATTGCCCTGTTCTGCTCTGCCATGTCCGTTACTCTTCTGCACTTTTTTTGTCGGTCTCCGGCTCATCAGAAGTCCGGTCAGTTTACCGTCATCGACGACCTGCACACGCTCTGCGGCCACACCGTCATCATCTACAGTATAGTACCCCATTAACTCTTTTCCTTTCCACGCCTTCAGCTGCGGGTCGTCTGTGATATCGATGAACTCGGGAAGCACCTTCCTTCCGAACTTACCAGCAAGCTTTCCTCCGGGGATCATACCAAGGAGCATCTTATTCTCTGCTAATGGGGCCCTCGGATTGCCAATATTCTCACCGAGAAGTTGCTCAAAGAACTCTGCCGATGCCTGGCCCGTAAAGAGAACTGGTCCCAGATAGTCTTCAATAGTACTAGCCTTTGCCTTCTTTGTCAGGGAAGCTGCCATATCTTCTGTTTCTTTCTCAATCTCAGAAAGTGGTGCCAATCCTTTCTCACTGCTGGAATAGAAACTGATGAAGTCTGAAACTTCCATTCCATCGTTCGCCTGTGCTGTCGCAGTCACCTCCAGTCCATACAAGACCCCGGGCCGCAGATGCTTCGAACCTTCACTGTTCAGGAAGTACTGATTGGAGACGACGGCGAAGAAACGAACCTTGGACTGTCTTATAGCAGGATGCTTCTTGAATAAGCTTGAGATCCTGGCCACTCTTTCATCCCAGACCTTTTTGCTGGCAGTCAGTTCAGCTCTCGGCTCGACACTGGAATAGGCCTTCACGCGGCTCATGTCATCAGGCATCTCCTCAAACGTTTTCGTTTTGACATAGGCACGTTTCTGAGAGATCGTTTCCAGAGCAGACTTATACGCATTGTCAGTGGCAAACCACAGCTGACGTCGTAACGCATTGTAATCGTCGTCAGTGACTAATCTCTTGGGGCGTGTGAAAGAAAAACTGTATCTTCCAGAGGCGTAGTTCGTATTATCGAACTCGTACCCCCCAACCCTTAAATCGACATAAAGGTCTCGGTATCTATCCTCATCCGATAACGTAACCGCCCCGAAAGACCCTTCTATCTCCATGCTGGCCACATCTTTTACCGTATATTCTATATAATATGGCCTCTCCAGCTTCTTCATCTTCAGTTTCTTTTTTGACCTTTTGAGTTCGTCATTCATTGCTTTCATGAGGGGATCTTCAGATATCCTGGAAACAGCTTTTGAGTCGGGGGCGGCTAGAATCGGTGGCTTGTCCTGCTCTTTCACCTTTTTCTCCACTTCAATTTCTGAGACGAGGATGCTGGGTGAGATGGCTGAAACTGGGACCCAACCCGACTCCGCGCCACAAGTACCGTTGAAGATATTATCATCGTCAGCAGTTTCTATTATCTTCGCAAAACACGTCAGAGGTGTACCCACTATGTCGACTCCCCTCACGACCTCATCCGGTCTTCCGTCTGCATAAACCCTGTAGACTAGAAGCGGCAGGACCTTGAACGCCTGCGGCCCCCACCTTCCCATCGAGGTGAAACCCCCTGAAATGTCTTCAAAGATGAGGCCATAGGGCCTCCCTTGTCTCTTGCATTCTTCAACGAGTCGAGCCCTTAGCTCAGGAAAACTCACCTTCTTGCTGGATTTAATAATCAGGTTTCCCTGCCTGGACACGACTTTTCTCCCATGCTGTTTCCTCCCGTGGCCATTGGATTTCGGGAAACCTTTTATGGGAGAGCGCGACATTAGGAAGTTCTTCAGTACCCCATTTTCAACGACGACTACCTTCTGAGAAGGAACGCCTTCGTCATCGTATGGATAATAGCCCCGAAGAGGTATGCCCTTGAATTCCTTGAGACTTGGGTCGTCATAGACGGATATGAAATCAGGAAGCACCTTCTTTCCAACCTTCTTGGTGAAGGTTTGTCCGGACATCTCGCTTTTCTGTCTGTGTCCTTCTATTCTGTGCCCAAAGATCTCATGGAAGAACACACCGCTCGCCTTGCTCATCAGTATGGCGGGGCCTATGTAGGGCTCCACCAACGGTGCCTTTCTCAACTTATCCAGTTCTTCTACGATACTGTCAACCGCCGCAATCAGAAGCTCAGTTGATACTACCTCTTCAAGGTTGGCTGCGTGATAACTCCTCGTACGATACAGCCTCATACCATCATCTGCTTTTGTCTCACCAAAGAGAGAGACACGAATGAAGTTCCGTCCAAACTGGAGTTTTGTTCCTTCACTGTCAACTATGTACTTCGTCTCCGACTTGACGCTCATGGAGGCTCTCGAGGTCAGTATATGCGGATAATCCTTAAACCTGGCAGAGACTCTCTTGAGAATTGCCCTCCATGGGGCGGAATCGAAGGATACGTGAGGGTGGTCAGAAACATAGACATGCGATTTTTCTTTTGAGAAATCAGGGGATGGGTCCTCCTCTGCAACCTTTACAGCCTTTTCGCTTTTCACCCTTATGTATCTCTCCTGCGCCTCCTTAAAGGCCCTGTCGGTTGCCAGCCAGAGGGAATTCTTTATCGCGTCCGGGTCATCTGACAAAGGTATCCTAATCTCCCCTGGCATATAGAACCGGAAGCCACCCCCACCTCTCAATTCGTGTGTATTATCCATGGAATAGTCACCGACCCTCACTGCCACATCCAGAAACCGGCTTCTATCATTATCGTCGGCCTGTATGGCCCCATAAGATGCGCTTACACTATATGTGGTCATATCCGTGACCTGGTACTGAAGGTAGTAGAGCCGGGCATACTCTTTTCCTTTCAAGTTCTTCATGGAACGGTCCAGCTCTTCACTCATCGCCTTCAGAAGAACGCTTTCTCCTGCCAGCGCGTCCGAGGCGAGAACCTGGATTGTCAGAGCCACCAATACAAAACAGAACAGAACACCCCTTTTCATCACTCCTCCTTGCTTAAATTAGAAAACAGAAGGTGAAACCTGAAACCACGAGATTACACGAGATTCACACAGATTCAAACCACATCCCTATTGCTAAATCCAAACCAATAGAATAATCTTGTGAAAATCTGTGTTAATCTGTGGTTCCCAGGTTCGAAATTCCTGTTAACCCATCCCCACGCCTTCGAAATTACGAAATTACCTCACATCCATACCGTTATGAAACCAGAACATCGTAGATAGAAATTGCCACATATCGGGTTATGTCTATCTCATCAGAACCAATTTTCTGGTCTTCCTCTGCCGGCCCGCGTCAATTCTACAGAAATATGTGCCGTTTGCAACAAGCTTTCCTTGCGAGTCGGAGCAGTCCCAGATAACGGTCTCATAGCCAGCCTCACGGTACCCATCGAGTAGAGTCTTGATTCTCTGGCCAGCGCAGTTGTAAATCGATAGCCTGACTTTTGTTCTTGTCGGAAGCCCAAAGGCAAAAGTGACCGGGCCATCACAAGGATTTGGCCCGGGTTGCGACAGCTCCAGCCTTCTGGGCAGCTTTGAGGCCAACTCCTCCTCGCTTGCAACAGCACTTTGCAACCAGTTGATGATTCTGTTCATTATTGTATCTCTTGCCGCTTCATCTGCAATCGCCTCGAAGCCGAAGCCGAACGTCACTGCCGCCCACATTCCAGCGACCTGGCACATGATTGCAGCATTGCCATTAGAATAGTCTTTATAGTCAAAGACCGGCTGTCCGAGAACCATGGGAGACATTGCAGACTGTGCATACTGGTTATCTGCGCCCAACCCGCCAGAGATTACGAATGAGAGTCCGTCCCCTATTGGATTGGAGGGAACACCAGCTACGGAGTCTTTACCCACGTCAAAATCGAGGTCTTGAATCCTGAGCATTGTTCGTAGCGGCCCCTGCCAGAAATCTACGATTCCCTGGCTGGAAATGAACAGGCGACCACGATTCGCGAGGTAGGCTTTGAGATTGTCCTGCTCATAAGAACTGAGTGAACTGGATCTGTCCCAGTCATTGAACCAGTTGAAACTGTCCGAAGTCGTTCCCGTCTCCCATATAATGATATCGTACTGGTTTAGCACACCAGTGTCAGGAGAACCATAACAGAATACGTCCCAATAATCATAGGGGTATCCGCCAGCAGATAGTGCTTCCTCATAATAATCTTCATAAAACTTGCTTGAGCCCATTTGAGGATGATTGTAGTTGTCGTCATCTACGAGCAGAATAGTTGCGGACTTTGAATAAGGAACAGTGGTGAACTCCATCAGATTGATATGCTCTACCGCGTTGGATTGGCCGTCTTCAAGGCTTATATTCACATTATAGAATGCCTGTTCCCATGGAGGTGTCTCCCACATATTACCGTAAAGACCGTCACCGGCCAGACTGTCTCCATGCATCCCATCGTCGTAAAGGTCAATTGTGGCTATCGGGGTACCTACAGGGTTTTCTATTGTTGCAGTAGCAGTGTTCAAACCTGATCCCTCGGAGATCCGTCCAATTATGGTCACAGTGTCGCCTTCTGTCAGGTACCAGGGAATCGAACGGGGAGATATCAACCTGGGGGGCTCATCATCAACACAGACTATGGAGAAAGTATCTTTCCAGGTAGCCGTCGGCTTCAGTGAATCGGAGATGTACAGTTCAAGTTGAATTTGCTCAGCGTGGGGACAGAAGAGCGTGAGAGACATCTGGAATTCAGATGAGGAGACCGTATCCAGAGGGGATATGTCACCAAAGAATCCTTCGCTGTTGAGGACTGAAGCCTCCGGATCTAGACTGCTCAGGGAAGCAGAAACGCCGTATACGGTCTCATTACCCATGTTTTGAAGACTGATCATCACGTGGAAAGTGTCTCCAGGGCTGGGCACAGTGTCTACTTCGCTGACGCGTGAAGAGTAAAACTGCACAGGACCGAGAGAAGTGAAATATCCAATGTTATCGATCTCGGTCACATATGTGCCATCAGAAGCTTTTACATCCACAACGAAGGTTCCTCCTGTAGGTTGAGTCTGGTAGTATACCCCGAAAGTGGAATCCCCTGCCGCACCATCACCATGCATCCCATCATCGAACATTTCCACTGAATCAACAACCGATTCGTCCGGCTTCTGGATGTCAGCCCATACAGATGCAGCTCCTCCGTCGTCAAATGCTCTGGCAGTGATGAGAACCGTGTCTTGGGGCGATACGTGATATGGAGATACACTTCTCTGGGTTATCCAGGGGCCAGTCTCAGTGCGTGTCATGTAGAGGTTGTGCGCCAGGTTGTTTGCGACCTCAACCCTACCGCATGGCCAGATGATTTGAACCGAGTCTATCGACTGGTGCGTACCAAGGCCGAACTCTAACGCTAGAGAGTTTTGACACGAGTTACCTGTTCCTCCCTCCACCTGCCGCATCTGCTGGCCACCGGGATAATACAACCGGGCAATTGCACCTATGGCAGCCTTATTGCAGTCATCACCATTGAGCACAATCTCAAACCAGTTGTTGTCGTTACCCTCATTTCTGTAAAGGCGAACTATGCGCGAGCCTATGGGATATGTATCCGAACCATATTCGGCAAGATCCAGATCCCCGTCCCTGTCAAAGTCACACCAAGCAGGGGCCCAGCCATTCCATACGCGCACACCCTCAATCTCAGTTACATCTGTGAAGGTCCCATCGCCGTTGTTTGTCCACAAGAAAGACCATGCGAATGGTATGTCATACACCTGGGTGACACAGATATCCATGTCCCCGTCGTTGTCATAATCACCGAGGGCAACTCCATCATGGAGCTCATCCCAGTAGTATCCATCCCTCGTGGATCCGACTGGATGAATCTCTATTCCAGATGTTTCTCTTATGTCAGTAAAATCATAGTCCGGCGGGCCATTGTTTATGAAAATGTATGAGTCGTCACAGTAAGGTCCTCTAGCCGGGTCCTTGTGTGCGAGATTGGCAGCAAAAAGATCCAGGTATCCGTCGTTGTTCAGATCACCCCATGCTGACCCGATTGTGTGGCCGTAGTAGCCACCGAATTCCGTGCCAGCCACACCTTCATTGAACGCCTCCTGCAAGAAAGTCCCATTTCCCTTGTTGCCCCAGAGGTGATTGGGCATCAGTCTGTAGTTGGAGACATAGACATCGGAATAGGAGTTTTCATCATAGTCTCCCCAGCACACTCCCCTGCTCCTCAGATTCTCATTCACTCCCGCGGAATCAGTGCAGTTTGAGAATGTGCCATCGCCAAGGTTGTGCCAGAGAAAGTCTGGATAGCTGATTCCAAGGTCCCAGTTTTCATAATTGGCAACATAGATGTCAATATAACCATCGTTGTCGTAGTCCCCCCACGCCACACCTTCTGAAGGGAACGTATCAGAAGGGTTCCCCGCAGCCAGAGTCACATCAGTGAATGTCTCATCGCCATTGTTCCGCCACAGGATGTCACTGCTGTATCCGCAGCAGTTGGCGTAGATGTCGAGCCAGCCATCATTGTCGTAGTCTCCCCACACGCCGCCGCAGGAAGCAGAGCCGCCTATCCCTGCCGAGTCGGTTACCTCAGTGAAATTCCAGTCTGGCGGTCCATTGTTCCTGAAAAGGCGTTTCCCCTGCACAAGCAAGTCTTCGTACCCATCGTTGTTGTAGTCTCCCCACGCGAGCTTTGTCCCACCAACACTGCCTAATCCACAATCCTGTGTTATGTCAGTGAAAACTGAATGGGCCGGGCATGCCAGAAAGACCAAGGCGAGCAAACATATTACCAGCTTCATACATTCCTCCAGGAAGAAACGAAAACTGGAACTCCTACAGGCCAAGCTCAGACCTCAACTGAAGATATTTGATAACGTCACTCCGGCAGACTATGCCGACAAGGTTTCCACCATCAATGACCGGTACCTGATGTACGTCTTTCTCGTTAAGCCTTGCCATAACCAGGTTGCCATCGTCGGCAGGCGAAACCGTACGCAACTCACCCTCAGGAGTCATTACCTCTCCAACTCTGGTCGCCCTTCGAGAGTCAGGAGACACCGACTTAACATCTTCAAGACAGATGATCCCTTTTGCCTTACCGTCATCTTCAACAAGGAAAGCTCTTCTGCCGTCCTTTAGAATGTGCTCATTGATCAACTCTTCTACGGTCAAGTCGGCTCCTATGGTCTCGAAAGTTCTGCTCATCAGGTCCTCTGCCCTCACATCCTGGAGCATCTCCCTCATCACCACCTGTTGGTAGCCTCTCACAGCGGCACTATGCAGGAACCATCCGATGAAAGCGAACCAGAGTCCGCTTATGAAGACGCCCCGCAACGCCAGCGTGATTCCGACAATTATCAGAAGCCACGCGACCAACTGCCCAGAGATGGATGCGACCCTTGTGGCCCTTTTCAGATTCCCGGTTATGCCCCAGACTATTGAACGTAGAACTCTTCCGCCATCAAGCGGAAAACCGGGAACCAGATTGAAGACTGCAAGCACAAAGTTTATGAATGAAAGATAGCGGAACAGAGCACCGAAAGGAGGCGAAACAATACTTGTTGCAAGCCAGAGGAAACCGAAAACGATCCCGAGCCCAATGCTTGAAAGCGGGCCAACTATGGCCATAATGAACTCTTTTCCCGGGCTTTCCGGTTCATGAGAAATCTGGGAGACGCCTCCAAAAATGAAGAGGGTTATGCCCCTCACCTTGTCCCCTTGCTTGTTTGAAACAATAGAGTGTGCAAGTTCGTGTACCAGGACTGACGCAAAAAAGAGCAAGCTCGTGAGAATCCCTATTGACCAGTACTGCCACCCCGGCCAATCAGGATAGGTCTGAGGAAAATAGAAGAGAGCAAGGCTTAAGGTTACAAGAAAAAAGATTACTAACCAGCTCGAGTCTATCCTAATGTCTACGTCGGCGATTCTGCCCACTTTCCATGATGTCCTCATGCTTCACCTCGGGTATGAGATTGAAAGAGACAGGAACGGATTATGAGTAAGGACATGAGGGGTTCTTCACTCTGAGTCATACTGGATGAGAGAAAATACAGGGCAGTCTTTTAACTTCTCTCTGCCTTTGAGGTATGTGAGCTCAACGACAAATGCCGCACCGACCAGTTCACCACCCAGCTTCCTGACAAGTTCACAAGTAGCTGCGGCAGTCCCGCCGGTGGCCAGAAGATCATCGACCACAAGAACCCTCTGCCCCTTCTCAATTGCATCCTTGTGGATTTCGATCTTGTTCGAACCATATTCGAGGTCATACTCACAGTAGAACGTTTCCCAAGGCAGCTTTCCTGGTTTCCTCAGCAGAACCAAGCCTGTACCGAGCTGATACGCAACTCCTGCTCCTACCACAAACCCCCGCGCATCCACGGACGCGACCAGGTCCACATCTCTGTCCCGATATTCCTCCGCCAGGCAATCGATCATCTCACGGAAGCCATCCTTGTCTTTCAAGAGGGTCGTGATGTCTCTGAAGACGATCCCCTTTTTGGGAAAGTCTGGTATGTTTCTTATGAGCGATTTCAACTTCGCAGATTTATTCTCCATTCTCTCAAACTCCCGTGCTGTGTCTATATTTTTTCAAAAATGAGATTTACAGCTTCCACAGGGTCTTTGACTCTCTCCATTCTGTCGTCAATGTTCCAGGTTGATATTCCCACTATCGGCTTGCCGAGCTTGAGCGCAAAGGCGATCTCTGACAGCGTGCCGTATTTGCCTGATACTGCGATGAGTCCGTCTGATGAGTTGATGATGACCGCATTTCTTGCCTCACCTATGCCTGTCGCTATGACCACATCCACAAAACTGTTCGCTCGCTGTGCATCTTTGTAGGGTATTATGCCCACGGTCGTTCCGCCTTCTTTTTTTGCGCCCCGGCAGGCAGCTTCCATCACACCGCCCAATCCCCCGCATACCAGAACGGCTCCTCTCCTGCCTATCTCCTCACCAACCTTCTCTGCTACCTCCAGAATTGCCTGTGGACAAGAGGATGCACCTATCACACCTACGACTTTCTTCCTCATAAAAGCCAATCCAACCCCCAGCTATCAGTGCGGAACTTCGTCTTTAGTGCAAGAACACCAGTTTTTCAACACAAACGGAGCCACCAGCTTCAAGAACACAGAAATACATGCCCGATGTGGTCTCTTGTCCATTGTTATTGTTACCATTCCACGAGACTGCGTAGACGCCTGGCTGTTCTTCCCTGTCCTTGAGATTTCTCGTGAGCCGTCCCACAGAGTCGTACACGTTCAGGGCAATATGAGTCTGGGTCAGGAGACAATATCGGATCGTGGTTGCTGAGTGGAATGGATTGGGAGAAATGTGGATTACACTTACACCTTCTGAATTGTCCGGCTCTTGCTCAACTCCAGTTCGAAAGCCAACCAGTTCAAGTATGTTATCGCCCAGGCAATAACCAATTGGATTCCCAAGAGAATCTGTCACCAAAGTCCTGAAGTGTAAAGTGTCTTTGACAATTCCCTCCTCCGAGATCCACTTGAACCATAGATCTTCCTCTTCCATCCATTGGGAGTAGATCTGGGTCTTCAATGCTAGAAAAGCTCCTGCTGGTACATTAACCCAGCCCTCTCCCACCACCTCTCTTTCTTCAAGCCACGGATCTGTCATTGCAACCCAGGACTTGCCGACCTCAAGGGGGAAAATGAACATCTTCTTGGGAGGAGACCAGTACGAAGTATCCAAAGCAGATAACAGACGTCCGGCACGTCTCGCACTGTCAATATAACGAGCAAGCCCCCTTACTGAGCCAAAGCAGTTTCCTCCGACCCAGAACCTGATATCTGTTGCTGGCTCTGTTAGAATTGCTGACTTTGTCCCGCGCGTGTAGGCTATCCAGAAGAGCGCTGTATCGGGGTGAGACCACCACCATGTCTCAGGGAAAGTGTCGCCTAGCGAAAACAGTACATGACTAAGCCTGTAGCATTCCCAGCCAATGAGGGTATCCATACCCTCAATTTCTTCGTGAAGACTGTCAATAATAGCCCCGTACTCGATGGTGTCATTGTGCACAGTATCATACACTGTGAGGGAAAATGTCCTTCTGTATTCCCATGAGTTATCCACTGCCGTCGGAAAACGCTCAATCACTAGTGGCTTGCCCTGGCATTCCAAGAAACCTCCTGGAATCCCAAAGACCATGCACCCTGCTATCACAGTCGTTGCAACGACTAGCTTTTTTGACCAACCCATATCACACCTCCTCGATTTGCCTTAATCAACCCAGCCAGTAAGTATTCTAGCGCAGAATCCACTTGAGTCAAGACATTCTCAAGAAGGGGCCAGCAGCCTCACAATCCAAGGGAAAACGCCCATCGATCCGGGCGTTTTCCCTTAGTTCTTCTTTGCGTATTAGGCCACAACCTTGCTCGGCCCGAAGTTCACGGCTCAGGCGTTATCAACTACAGCTTCGTTCATCACCGCCCGTGAACTTCAGCCAGGCTTACCTTCTTGTACTCCTTTGGGATCTGAAACTCAGAAGCCGGAATCTTCTTCTTCTCAGCTTTAGTAACCTGGTCCACACTCTTCTCATCCTCTTCATAGTAGGAAATCGATTTGACAGAAAACCCTTTCATCACCAGATCCAAGTACTCCTTAGAAACTGAATAGGATTCTTTCTCGCCTCCCATCCCCACCAAGGCCTTCTGGAACTTCTCCCATTTCGCGCGGTTGATTTCATCTGCAACGTTTATTTTGGTCGCTATCCAGACTTCCTTTCTCAGCTTTCCGTTGGCCAGGACCTGATATTTCTGTCCAGAGTAGCCAGCTATGGTGACCTTTTCTGAAGTCTTCTTCACGGTCACTTTGACTTCCTTCTTAGGAGCAGTCTTCTGGGGCTGCATTTGCTCCATGTATTTCTTCATTGCCTCTCTCTGCTCCGGAGGCATGTTTTTCATTTGCTCTTCCATCACCATCTTCTGTGCCTCTTCTGTCCCCTTTTTCATGTCCTCGGGCTTGCCGGCCCAGTATAGCTTCTTGTCATGATTCACAAAGTATAGTAACCCCTTGTCCAGATCGAACATCATTGTCCCTTCTGACATTACTATCTTCACCTTGTTCTGCTGGAAGTACAAAGTTTGCTCTTCCTTCTCCTTCTCACCATACTGAGTGGTTTGGGTGAGCACCCAACCAGCGAAAGCGTTGGAAGCCAGCAGAACGGCAACAAACACGAGAAACAAGGCCTTTGCCTTCATTTCTCCCTCCTTTCCCTGGTCATCTAGCCAGGCGAAAACTGAACTCAAATGTCGGCGGGCTCTCCCCTGAGGACTCGAGGAGCATAGCACCCGCACTGACTGAACACACCTTTTATAGCATATCTACAGTGCCTTGCAAGGGAATTCTTCATCTTCCTGGTGCACCGGCTCTCTGCCCTGAGCAAGGGCTCAACGTGAAAAGGCTAAAGCCCGAGTCGCAGATTTCTCCCTGGACTTGGCGATTAGAGCAAATGCGCTTATCGTCAGGATTACTTTATTTCGACTTTTCCACTTGCTAATATTAAAAATATGATATAATCAGAAAAAAGGAGGAGCTATGGATAGGCCTATGAGATCGTATCTGTTAATAGCAGTGCTAATCCTGTTGCTTTTTTCTGGATGTTCCTATCATCACGAAAGTTACAGCATTCTCGAAAGTGTTCCCTACCTGAATTATCGCAGTAACGCTTCGCCTGAACTTGTTGATGGGTCGACAGGCTTTGGTATTGGTATAGGTGGAGCCTACGCACATACGGCTACGGACTCTGACACGTCAGTCAGCACATTCGTTACCAATATGTCATTGAGGGCTAACCTCGGCTCAATTGTAGAAGTGGGGGTTACTCCATCTTTCCTGATCTCGGACGACATATTGCCATACGGTATTTTTGACGCCAAGTTCAAATTGGCCGAACAGCCCGTGATCATCAACCCTAGTATTGGCTTTGGCGCGGGGTTTGGAAGAGCTGGATTCATGGGAGATGCTAGAATGCTGGTGGTGTTCGGAGTCTCACTTCTGGACGGCCTGATCAATCCCTACGTTGCACCAAAGTTGATGATGTTCCTCTATCCCTATGAGTTATCGGGTTATTTCCCCACTACTACTAAGCGGACCATGTGTGGTATTTACGGTCTTGATGCTGGAATGAGTTTTTCGATACCAATCGGCAAGGGCAAAAAATCAATCCAGAAACTGAAGATAATGCCAGAGTTTACCTATGTGGCAGGCAAGGAGCCAAAAGGTGAGAAGATGAAGTTCTCGATTACGCGGTTCGGAGCCAGTCTACTGTTTGCACCATAGCAGTTAGTTGCTCTCAGCAACCTGCGGACCGCAGAGTCCACGCTGCGGGCCAACCCCGATAGGTCGTTTCGGACCAACTCTTTTTCGCCCTCCGATTTCCCTCAGGACGAAATATGCTACGCGCCATCATCCGATCGCTCGGGCCTATTTGGCTCACTTTCGGAGTCTTTCCCGCACGGCCTTGCTTTCCAGTTCTCTCAGCGCATCCGAGGCGATCCACCTTGCGGCACTGGAATCCAGTTTCTTTATTTCTTTTGCAAGCTTCACTGCCTCTTTGTTCAGATTAGGATTCCTTTTCCCAATCTGGCGCAGCGCCCAGTTGACAGCTTTTTTGACAAAATTCCTCTCATCAACAGATTCTCTCTTTATCGTGGGGAAAAACCTGACGAAGTCCTTGTCCTCTGCTTTCTTGTCATGAAAAGCCATCCAGGCCATCAGAGCAAACCCGGCCCTCTTCACAAACTCCTCTTTGTCCTTGCTCCACTCAATCGCCTTTTTGCGAGCAAATTCTGTCTTGTCAAAAAGGTTACCGCAGCACTGGTCGCATAGGTCCCACGAATCAAAATCTTTCACCCAGGATTCCATTTGCTTTTCGGTAACACGCTCTGGTTCATCGATCATACTTGATAGAATTCTAGCCTCATGGATTTTCGTCTTCCACACCCGAAGGGCCAACCCATGATTCTTTCCTATACTTTTTGCCATCTTTCTCAGATCTGGAATCGAAACGCCAAGGGCATGCTCTGCCTTAATCCCAAATCTGGCCATCCCCTCTCTCGCACCCGGAACGGCACATTTCTTCAGCTCCCTGATTATCTTGTCGACCTCTGTGTCTCTGGCGATCTTCTTACTCATTTCTCCCTTCCTCGCTATTTGCCGGCAACTTCCACTATGTTGCCATCTGGATCTTTAAACTGAAAGCAATATGTTGCATCCCCAACAAACTCGGGCGCATCCTGAAGAAGTTCGACTCTGGCTTTCTTGAGAGTGGCATGAATCTCAGACGCAGGCTTTTCAGTCCGCAAGAAGAAGCTCAGCCGACTCGTTTCATTATCGATAGACGCAGGCTTGTTCCCCCCCACCATGTATATGTCAATACCGCCTGATTTCGACTTGAGGAAACACAGGGTAGGTCCGAGGTCAGCGGAAACCTCGAAGCCAAGGGTCTCCGTGTAGAACTTCTTTGCTTTTTCTAGATCAGTGACATAAACAGCGAGCGAACCGATGCTCTCAAACATCCGACTCCTCCTTTTATCTTTGGTCATCCTTTCCTGAGGAATGTTCTGAATGCCAGGTTTTGGCAATTTCCAGCGCCCTGGTCAATGCATGGACACCCGCGATCAGTGACGATCTTCCTGCGTTAGAATCGGAATACTTCGATAAGAAGTACTTCCAACCATGCAAATAGAATTCAGAATAATGTTGAGCAAGTTGGTGTTCACCTTTTTCTGTTAGATGTGCAACAGCCTCGGTACGATTAATGCTCCATGCCTTCTCGGTCGGGAGTCCCAGCACGTACAAAACTCTTGGCGCAACAGGCGAAATGTGCCAGACCAATGCTCTCAAAGAGTCCCAGATGTACCTTGAGGGTTTATCTATCACGCGAGCTGGAAATTCTGAGAGGAATTTCTCTTCTTCAAGTACTCTCCTGCAGTCGATAAGTCTGATTCTGTCTTGATCAGTGTAATCACCTTTTGGATAATCTTTGCCGTACACCACCGACACTGCGCTTTCGGGCGTTGGAATATAGTCTTCCTCTTGCAGAAGCTGATTAAGAACGACTATTTGAGGTCTTGGGACGTGCAGCGGTTTTGGTGTCTTTGAGAAGTATCTTTCTTCGACCCCGGATTGGATGTGCGTGACCCTGGAAATCGATCCGAGATCTCTTTGGACCGCCAGATCGTCCGCAAAAAGAAGGTGGATATCTATGTCGCTCAATTCAGGGACATAGTCAAGGGGAGAATCCCAATGCTTTTGTGCCGAGCCCTTGAAATAGATTCCCTCTATGTCTGACTCTGGTATCTCTTTCAACAAAACCTCCACAAAGGCTTCCACCATGTGGTTGACTTCTTTTCGTAAGACTTCCTTATCGGGATAGTGATCATCCCACGATACATTCACCAAACCAGCTCCTGTCCTTCTGTATCACTTACGCAGTCTCATTATGAGAAATGGCCATTCTCTCACTTCGGGGTCAAGCATGGAAAATCCAAAACTGAAAGTTGCAGCTCTGGACCCGAATCATGTTGCGAAACGCAGGTCACGTTTTCTCTTAGTTATTCGGATCCCATAGGTGAAATGTATACTCTAATCGGGAACCACTTTCCATGCAAATCGAAATATCTTGAACACGGGCTGTGAGATATGGGTGGGTTTTTCAGGAATCGTGGAATGCTCAAAAGCATTACGATGCCCTTGTGCGCCTTTTGCGCTCGAAATCGAGGAAATATGGACAGGAATACCTCTCCTCAAAAGTGCAGCTCTTTACTTCCCAGCATTTGCCATTTGCTGGTGGGCACTTCAGCAGAAGCCAATCAACGAGTGCAGAAGACACGAATCTCCACTCCCGCCCCATCTTCCTGGCGGGAACCTCGCCGGTTCTGGCAAGAGAGTACATGGTGTTTCTCCCAATCTTGAGGAACTTTGCGGCCTCATCCAGAGTCAGGATCTCAGCAACTGCATCCATATGGCACCCCCATTTTTCCGCACCAGATTAGCCCAAGTGGTGTTAACTGTCAACAGCAATGTAATGACATATCGGGCAGCGCCCCTCGTTTGAGATTGGGGGCTTTATCACCTACTGCTTGGAGCTAGTTTCAGGCATTTGCAGGGGCACATTGCGATGCGTCCCCACTTCGACGGAGGTTCATCACAGAATCAGCTCCATGAATGTCGCACCTTCTATCGGGTTATGCCGGTAGGGTTCAATCTCCCTAAAGCCCAGGGAGTGATAGAGTGCTATCGCTTTTTTCATTGAAGGAACTGTGTCTAAACGCATCTGCTTATATCCTGCTTTGCGGGCTTCTTCAATAATGGACTCTGAGAGGCTTCTGCCAATCCCCTTGCCTCGGAACTGGGGCCGCACAAACAACCTCTTCATCTCGCACACACCTTCGCTGAATTTCCTTAGAGCTGCACATCCAGCTATCTGAGCCCCGTACGTGGCCAGAAGCAGCTGGCCATCGGGCGGAGAGTAGTCCCCTGGGAGTTCCGCGAATTCTCTTTCAAAATCCTGAAAACCGAGGTCAAAACCCAGCCAGGCAGCGTATTCTTTGAACAGCTTCCGGATGTGATCAAGATTCTCTTTGGATTCAACGCAGGCGATATTCAGCACGCGACTCATCTTCCATGTGAGATCTGTACACCACCCATGGGAGGCGGGACTAGAATGGCCAGAACATCGGCACCAAAATGACAGCGGTTATCCAGAACAATAGGTTTAGCGGTACGCCCACCCGAGTGAAGTCAAGGAAACGGTAGCCGCCAGGCGCATATATCATCGTGTTCGTTTGATAGCCAATTGGTGTGGCAAAGCTCGTCGAAGCAGCAAAAGTTATAGCTATGAGCAATGGCCGTGGACTAACGTTCAGCACCGACGCGAGAGAAAGTGTAATGGGAGCCAATAGTACGACAGCAGCGTTGTTGGACATAGCCTCAGTTAGCACCGCTGTGATTATGTACAGAGCAGCCAGGACCACCAATGGGAATCAATAACGATTGTAGCTCCTGATCATATCCACATCTTTTCTCTTCTTAGTACGCAATTCATCGGATTTCGGGTAGCCAAGAGTGATGACAAGATGAATTCTTTTCCGGTCTGGAATGTTAAGGAGTTTCTTCACCCCTTGTTCGTCGAACCACCCCAACATGCAGGTGCCGAGTCCCTCTTCCTTTGCCTGAAGGCAGAAATGCTCAGCAACAATCCCTATGTCCATGAGACTGAACTGTCTGTGCTTGATTGTTGCTCCGATTCGGGCGGTGAGCTTTGGCCTTTCACCAACCAACAGGACAAGAACTGGCGCCTGCAGGGTGAAACGATTGAAAGATAGTAGCCTTCCAAACGTTCTTCTGGCCACTGCGTCTTTCAACTCCGGATCGTCGACTACAATGAATCTCCAGGGCTGGGAGTTGCATGTCGAAGGAGCAAATCGTGCCGCTTCCAGGCATCGTTCAATCTTCTCTCGTTCGACCGGTTTACTCAGATATTCACGTACACTCTGTCTCGTTTTCACCAAATCCATGAAGTCCATTCGTTTTACCCGATGCGTGCCCACACCTCGCCGATGCATGGTGACCACTACAAGAAAGGATGATCCATGGGCCGATGCCCTAACGAATCATCCCCATTGTGAACACCAAAGCCTGATCGTTGTACTCATTGAAGGAGATGCAGTAGTCCAAATTGAGAAGGATTCGAAAATTGTATGTCCGGAACGCTATGAGTCCGCCGCTAAGTATCGCCTCAAAGCCATCGCTGCGCTTATCCTCGGAGTCGTTGTGATGCACCCAGTGGAAACCAAGCCCACCACCAAAATACGGACAGAAGTCCGTCCTCGTGCTCAAATAGGTGGCACCAATATTAAGAGCAATCCCTTTTCGAATGCCGAACAAGCCGTTCACCATAAAATCCTTGGCCTCGTACATGGTCAGGAAATCTATTGCGAAAACCTGTTCATCGTCGTCGTAACCATTTGTCGGGAAAAGGTAGCCGAATCTCGTCGCAAACCCCCTTCTGGTCCGTCGACCTCTCGGCTTCAGAGCCTCCTTCTCAGTAATCGCACCGACTTCTGCGGTTTTGGCTACGGGTTGCCGTTTCACGATGCTCTTTGCGACGCGTTTCATCACGGTTTCCAGATCTTCCACAGACATAGCTGTGATATTGTCTATCAATGAGGCTTTCCGAGTGGCAACATCCACAAGCGTAAATTGAACGATGATTTTCTCGCCCAATTTGTTCAGGCTCCCGAAGACAACCTCAGCCGCATTTAACTCTCGGCCTATGTCTGCGGCGCATGCCACGTCTGCGCAGGGCGTTGGATCCACCGTCTCTCTCACAAGCGCATCTGAAACCACTTCATGCTTGCCCAACTTGCCGATCTCCTGACGCAACAACAAGTACGCAGTCTGTGTAGACGTCTCCTCAACGCCAATCGAACGCAAAGGCAACACCACCATCTTGACCTTTGCCTGGACAGTAACCTGTGTTAGCAACAGAATTCCTGCCGCAATGAGAAAAGCTTTCTTCATTACTAACCTCCTCTTTCTTTTGACCCAGAAATGCTACCACACATACTCAAACAAGACAAGGATGTAAAACGTAAGACATAAGATATAAGACGGCTATACGCTGTACGATGGTGTCAGCTGTGGCAGGAAAGAGAAATAGTGTCATTGCGGGCGAACGAAGTGAGCGAAGCAATCTGGCTCAAGCAGATCCGGAGTTTATCCTGCCTGCCCTGTTTCTCGCGAAGCGAGATACACGGGGCCTGCCCGGGCCGTTCCACGCGGGTACCATTGCCAAATCCCAAATCCTCCATCTCAAATGTTAGTCCCCCAAAACATACCGAGAGACAAAGCTATTGATTTTCTTATGGTAGCGGTTTCCCAGGACTTCTGGAATATCACTGTGGCCCCCATACTGAACCCACAGATTCTCCTTGGGCTCTTTGGCCCTGTTCCACACAGGTGGAACATGTCGATCAAAGACTACGAAATCATCTGCTCTCCCATGCATCATGAAGAGAGGACACTGGATGTCCGCTATTCTTCTTTCATTATCAAAATCTGCGTCGGCCACATATTCTCCAGGAAGATTAATCAATCCCGAGTCATGCAACAGAGCAGTGACGGAAGCCGGGGTTGACTCAAGAATAAGACCCGGAGGATGATGGATGTCAGCAGCAAGGTAAGTTGCCACAAAAGTGCCAAGAGAAAATCCGAAAAATACCATTTTGGAAGCATCAACATCGGTCCTTGACTGCAGATACTCGAGAGATTGCCTCCCATCAGAAAACAGAGCATCACCTGATGGTTCCCCTTCACTCTTCCCATATCCCTGATAGTCAAATATGAAGACACTATATCCCATTTCCCAGAGGTATTCCACTCTCACCCAGTACCTGTTCAAGTTTTCATCTTTGCCCTCGCAGTAGAGTATGGTAACTTCGTTATTCGCAGTGGAATCCGGGTCTCCCTTCACAAAGAATCCATAGATTTTGTTGCCCATCGAGGTCAGGACAACTGGTTCAATGAGTGAATCTGGAATAATAAACCTGACTCCCCATTTTCTCAGATCCTCTGGTTTCAGATATTCGTCAACTCTGGTTGGGTCAAAGAGGAAACCATCCAGGGCAAAAATCCGCATACAAGAGGTGAGACACAGCAAGGCAAGCAAGCATACAATTGTGATTTTCATTTTGCCTCCCTATTTCAGAATTTGTATGACCCCCCAACGGCAAATCCGAGTGCGCCGTGACCAAAGGGTTTGATGCTGTATTCAACAGCCCTATCTTCACTCTCCTCACTTGGAGCATACCATTTCGTTTCTACGTTCAGAACAAAGCGTCTGCCGAAGGGAAGCTCCGCGCCAACGAGCGGCACAAAGACAAGATAAGGACTGGCAGATTGGATCATGTTCTGTACCCCGAAATACAAAGCCTGCTCCCGGCCCTCGGTCCCGAAACTTCCTATCGCCGACACTTCTGGATAAACGCGAATACTTGATAATTCATTGGCATGGTAGAAACCGTAGATGCTTGCTTCTAGAGAAAAGGAAGGTTTCCATCCAGCCTGGTCCATCAGGTGCCTTGTCAAGCCAACATCAATGCCGAGATTGCCTAACATTGACATGGAAGGGTGTATGCCTACATGGAGATCGGTATCGTCACTCAGGCCCTGACGGTATCGGAGAACCGAATATGGTAGGGGCATTGCGACACCATAGATACGGGTAACAGGCCCACCGGATGAAAGGGTAACGGATTTCTGTCCCTTCCCTATTGGCCGAACAGATGGGACCGTCCCGCACCCCATCATTCCCAGACACAGGATTACAATAATCCTTTTCATAGCGCCCCCTCACGGTTGGAGTCAAATCATAGGCTAGCATGTGCCTGCCGGCTTACGGCTTACGGGCCTTTCTACGACCCCTGCGGCGGCTCACACAACAAGCGCCTATTGTTTGATTAACGTCTTTCCCCAAACAGCAACCAAAATGGCAAACGGTAGGCTGAACACCCCACCAACAGCCAGGATCATTTCTACCACAAGGTTCCCAACGATAAGACCTAGGAATCCAGTGAAGGACGCCACCCCTATTAGCAGCAACAGCCACCCGGTAGCTTTCTGCAGTCCTCTGCCTCTGATAAGCCTCGGAGCAATGGCAAACGCACTTATGGCAAGGAATGTATAGCCCAGGTAATCAAGGAAATAGGGAATTGAGTTTGGATTATTGAAATACCAGGCCTTCGCCAACGCTTTGTCCATCACATCGAACTCGGCCAGGAGCCGAGGAAAGATGGTGTATTGTGATGTGTATGCGATACTTACCAACAAAGTGTAAGGAGCGAGAAAGACAACGCCTAAGATGTCCAGCAACCCTTTTGGCCTCTCCGTTTCAACGAAAAGTGCTAAGAGCACCATCATCGTAACGAAGGTCAATGAAACAAGCGATGAATTGATAAAAGACCACTGATACAGTGTCGACTGCTCGGCAAGCGTTTCCAGTTGCTCAACAACGAACCCAACGGGTGCCGTTAAGGACATAAGCACAAACCACATGATCACCAACAGGGAGCCCACGACCCCCGAGGCGAACATCCACCTGCCTACACTTCGCTTCTCCATGCCAATATCCACCTGAACCTCCCTTGAACTACACAGCTATACGCTATACGATAGCTGTCAGCTCTCATCTGTCAGTCCTCAGCTATCAATAGCGAAGGATACTCTCGGCCTCGAACGTACCAAATGGAGCAGAAACAGTGTCATTGCGAGTCAAAAAGGCCCGGCTTTTCCAGAGAAAAGACGAGGCCTGCCCCGTTTCTCGCGAAGCGAGATACACGGGGCATTTTTGATCCTTCGGCGGCAGAAGCCGACGGAGGAGTGTGGACAATCCCGAAGCAATCTCGCACAACTGGATCCTTCGGCTTTGCCTC
>SOJN01000058.1 GCA_004376575.1 candidate division TA06 bacterium
GCTACTACATCAACTTGATGCGGGAGGTTGCCGGACTGGAGAAGCTATCGTTCCAATGAACCGTAAGGGAAAGCATAGATGGGCATTTCAAATAGCTTCCTTTTTTCGGTGTTGACAATCCTATTAGCTAGGATCAAATTCAAGTTCCAATGGGCGATAACGTGGGAATAATATACTGGTAGGCCTTCGCCCGTACAGCAGATGCTGTGCGCCGTGATTCCACAACGAAAGAAAGAGTTCTTTGAGCTGGAAGAAGTGACGATCTACACTGACCAGAAGCTTGGAGGTGAATTATGATGACTAACCGAGAATGTCTTCTTGCTATCTTGGAAGGCAGGAGCCCCGACAGGGTTCCGTGGATACCGCGGCTGGACATATGGCATAGGGCCCAAGTGCACCGGGACATCCTACCCGATCGGTTACAAGGCCTGACTCTACGGGAAGTGGAGAGAGAGCTAGGCGTGGGCACGCCTGCGCGAGCAGGGCGTGTATTTCGCGTTGAATACCAAAACATGGATGTCTTGACTTATGACGAGGGGTTCAACACCATCACCGAGTACGTCACACCCAAGGGAACCGCGCGAGCCGTGCTAAGCAGGAGCGCCTATGAGGCTAGCGCGGGGATAATCGGGCAGTTGCCTACCGAATACCCACTCAAGAGCGAAGAGGACTACGACATATGGACGTACGTGGTTGGGAACACAGTCTACATCCCCATCTACGAAGAGTACGAGGCCTACGACCGTGAAATAGGCGATGATGGGTTCCCGATGGTGAGCGCGGGCGATTGTCCCTTCCATTACTGGCTCCTTAATCTGGCAGGTTACCAGCAAGGTTACATACACCTAAAGGACTTCCGACACCGTGTCGAGGCACTTTTGCAGGTCATGACCGAGAAGGATCGGGAGATGTGGGAGGTCGTGGCCCAATCTCCAGCCAAGCTTCTCCTCCATGGCAGCCATCTGAGTAGCCAGATGACACCGCCTCGCTACTTCGATCAGTACATCACACCCTACTACCAGGAATTCACCAAACTGCTCCATGCACACAGCAAGTCCCTCGCCATGCACGCCGACAACGATACCAGCGCCATCCTCGGTAACATCCAGGAGGCTGGCTTCGACATGGTGGAGTGCTTCGTCACCAAGCCCATGGCGAAGGTCACCCTCAAAGATGCCCGGGATGCATGGGGGACGTCAGTCATAATCTGGGGCGGGATACCGGCCATAATCCTAGAGGAGAGCTACCCTGAGAAGAAGTTCGAGACCTACATGAAAGACATATTCCGCACCATCGCTCCAGGCGACGCTTTCATCCTGGGTATCGCTGATAACGCAATGGGGGGCAGCATGCTCTCCCGCATAGAGAAGGTCACCGAGATGGTGGAGAAGTACGGCGACTATCCCGTGTCTGTACTGTAGCCAGCCTCTCGTCTGAGCGGAGTTCTTCTTCCCTTCAGCTGCACATGCTGCCATAACTAGATGCAATTGTTGCGCCGACTGCGGGACCACCAAGCTTGAATGACTTCATCAGTGCTGCCTACTCGCGGAGTGGTAGCTCGGGACCAGCAGCAATGGCAGGATATCCCCATATTACCGTCCCTGCTGGGTACATGTCCGGTCAGATAACGGGCCTGGGTTTACAGGAAAGGTGATTCGAAGGTGGTTACGGCGTCTCGGAGTGAAGACGTTATTTATAGAGCGGGGAGGCCCCTGGGAGAAGGAGTATATAGAGTCATTCAATGAAAAGCTGAGAGATGAACTACTCAACTGTGAGGTATTCTATACTTTGACTGAAGCGAAGGTATTGATTGAGCAGTGGCGGACTGTTGAATTCGCGTTCGCACTCTTAAAATCCACTCTGTATCCAATTCAAAAGTGCTAAGTCTTGTCTCCTCTCTTAGCTTGTTCTGATATAATAATTGGACAGATATGTGGTATCGTTGCGCATCTAAATGTTTACAGTTACACTAAAAGCGGACATTTTAACATCAGTAGACAACAAGCCAATGTTGTCGGGAGGGAAACAATGGATATTGAGTCAGAAGGAAGAAAGATGGTTATGAAGAATAAAGTTTCAATTGTCAAGGTAGACGAATCCGGTATTGAAGCTGCGATTCGCAAGGCCATAGACCTAGCTGGTGGCTTGAAAAAGATAGTCGCTCCAAGTAGCAGGGTTCTGATTAAGCCGAACGTTGTCTCCCCCGAGCCATCCGGCACGGGTTGTATCACCGATTGCCGTGTTACAGAGGCAGTAACCAAAGTAGTACAGGAATTGGGGCCCAAGTCCGTAATCATTGGCGAGGGCGCAGGTGCTGGATATGATTTTATTGGTAGCTACAGCACGGAAGAAGCTTTCCGTGTCTCTGGTACCGCTGATGTTGCTTACAAGCTTGGTGTGGAACTGCGCAACCTTAACACCGACGAATTTGAGGAAGTGACAGTGAAGAATCCCTACGTCATGGACAAGGTGAGGATCGCTAAGACAGCGTTGGAGAGCGATGTTATCATTGACATACCGGTATTTAAGACCCACGGCCGATGCTTAATCACCCTGAGTCTGAAGAACATGAAGGGCGTTTTGCCTGGGGCTGAAAAGCGAAAGACACATAGACTTGGCCTGGATAAGGCAATAGCCGACCTGAATTCAGTGGTAAAAGTGGACTTTGTGATTGTTGACGCCCTGACGGGAATGCAGGGGCTGTGGGAGTATCCTAAGGACTCAGTTGAACTTGATCTGATATTAGCTGGGGCAGATCGGGTAGCAGTGGATACTGTCGGTACCTACCTGATGGGCTTTGACCCTGCCCGGATCATGCATCTTCAGTATTTTGCGGAGCGACAGGGGGTGAAAGCTGACTTGAGTCAGGTAGAGGTGGTTGGTGAATCCCTTGAGGAAAATAGACAGAGTTTCAGCTCTAGCTTTGAGACCTTTAAGAGTCGATTTCCCATGGTGTCTGTTTTCGAGGGAATGTCCGCTTGTACCGGTTGTTATGGCGAATTTATGGGCGCGCTGATAGCAATCAAAGGACACAGCGATGGCAATGCCTTAGATGAATTAATAGTCGTTATGGGTAACCCTGAGCCTGGCGATGTTAAATTTACTGACAGGACGCTTCTCCTTGGGAAATGCCCCAAAAAGATGGCTAATCTTGGCGGCACACATATTGAAGGTTGTCCTCCGATGTGTGATGACATTATTCGGGCGATCTGCGGAATGTCTGGCATAGATGCTGATATTGTGATAGAGTTGCGAGACCAGGCTCGTCAGCAAATGTGGGAAGAGACGAAGCACCTTCTAGAGCAATAGGCGTGGCACTATATTCATACCCAGCCCTGCAATCTGGCTCTTTGTGACATGAAATTATAGATTACTCTGTCCCTAATGCCAATGACCGAAAATTCGGGTTACAAGAGCTTGTTTTGTCCAGTTTCAAATCTAGCTCTTCTTGAGCAGGATAATTTTTGGTCCAAATAAAATGATATAGCTATGTTCGTTCAATGGTATCTATACATAACAATTTTGCAGACTGTCGCTCGTTGCACGATCTAGCGAATTGTGACCTGAGTAGTTAATAAAGCTTCCTTTTTACTCCGTAGTGACCTGCCCCTCTTGCTCTCAGACCCGATTGACACG
>SOJN01000059.1 GCA_004376575.1 candidate division TA06 bacterium
AACGCGCGGCGGATGGTGGTGAGTTCTGGTTGAGTTTTCCTCCAGGGAGATTCTCTTCTGCGGAACGCCCATCGTAACCGCGATCCGGGACATCGCCTTCGCCTCGGTGATACTATTAGCGTTGCACCCACCAGTGAATATTAAATGCCCGGCCAAACCATTCAGGTAGAGAGAAACGCATCTTTCTGCGACCGCCCTGGTCATTGGGCTTGCGGTCCCATCTGAATACAGTCCCGCCGCCAGGCCCACTATGCAGTCGGCAGTTGATGGAAGAGCCTCCCTGATTTCATACAGCCGGCATAGTGGATCCAGCAGGAGATCGCACACAGGAGCGGCCTTGAGAGCCCATTTCAGAATCTTGTTTGGGTTTTGCAGGGTTTCTTCGCCCCTCGGCTTACCTTCACTCATTGCGTCATGACTATTTTGAGGGTCGTGGCCGAACCCTCTGCTGCCAGCTTGAGGAAGTATACACCGGACGTCAACTTCTGTACTCTGGCAGTGTACGTGCCAGGCTTTCTCTGCCCGGAATGGAGAGTCCTTATCTTTCTGCCTGCCACATCATAGATGAGCAGAGATATTGCGGATGAGTGGGGCAGTGTGTATTCAACTGCCAGAAGTCCATGGCACGGATTTGGATACGCAGTAAGCGAGAAGTGATTGGGGAGAGGACGGCTTGAATTAACCTCCTCGATCCCCACAGGAAGGTCATCAGGATGCCCAGTTCTTCTGTTATTGTGCATGAATGTGGGCCAGGCTCCGTTGAGAGCACATTCAAGATCCAGCATGTACAGCTTCTGGGTTGCCCAGTCACCAACTATCAACTCGGCAAGGTTGTCGTTGTCTATGTCGTCTATGAGGGCGTACGGCCAGAGGAATCCATTGTCCCCCGTGGAGAAGGTCCATTCTGTGGTTCTGCTGTCCGCGTCGAGCACGAATAGCGTGTCAAACCAGCTCGCTGCAATGATCTCAAACCTTCCGTCTTCATCCAGGTCTGATAGGGATGGCTGCCACTCACCTCCGTCATAAGCGTGGACCCATTGCTCAGCTCCTGAGTTGCTGATCACATAGACATTGTCTGTCTCTCCGCACGCAACCACCTCGAGACCCGGAGAACTCGTATCGACATCGGCGATGGAGGGTGATGTGAATTGGAAGTAGTCGCCGTAGAAGTCACCGGCAGTGTACTCCCACTTGAAAAACCCATTTTCTTCCAGCGCAATTATGTTGCCTGAGCTGTACCCTACTATGATCACCTCTTCGAGGCTGTCGCCATCAATATCACCCACTCCCGGCCCTGTTCCGAATCCATAGTCGTTGTTGTTGACCCATACATTGTAGAGCCACTCCAGTGAGCCGTCCTCGCCATTGACACAGTGGACCATACCCGGATCTGCACCATAGGCAAGAACCTCGTACGCTCCGTCATGGTCAAGATCCTCTATGGTTGCATGGCCAAGAAAGATGTCAGAGTCTGATGGAGCCGGAACATACTGCCATACAATGCTTCCGGTCTGGCCGTTGAAACATGTTATGTGACCTAAATAGTCTGCAACCAGAACATCCACAGTGTCATCATTGTTGACATCGGCTATTGCGGGGGCGGAACCATAGTCTCCCGTGCCAAACACGGTAGTATCACACCATACGAGAGTGCTGTCCCAGTCATATACGCACACACCGTACCCATACCACTCTACAATTACTTCAAGTGTTGAATCCTGGTCCAAATTGGCAATCCCAGGGCTTCCACGAAGTTCAGCTCCGGGAGGTGCCTGTATAGTCCATCTAACAGACTTGTCGTGGTTCAGGACTATGAGCGGACCTCGGAGGTTGTAAAGGACGATCTCCTTGTAGCCGTCGTTGTCCAGGTCTCCTATTGCGAAACCGTTTATAGTGTCAGGTGAGTCGTATATCCAGCCCACACTGTATTGGGCAAAAGATGAAGAGGATACAAGCAGGACTAATGTGAGAAGTACTGAAAAGCGCAGATAAACGATTAGAATCCTCTCTTTTCTTGGTACGATGCTATTTATAGCCCCCTGCCCAACGCAAGTCAAGCACGAAACAACATCTTGGGCAGCGCTCCAACAGTCGTCCTTATTATCTTCCCGTGGTGTTGGTGCGGCAGGAGGTGGGATTTTCCACTTTCGTGTGTTTTGTGTTTGTCACTCTGAGCGTTAACGAAGAGTTTGCTTTTGCCTGATTGTTACAATTCCCCGCGAGGAAAAAAGAGCTGTCATTGCGAGCCAAATAGGTCCAGCCCGCCGCAGGCGGGATGAGACATATTTGGTCCTTCGTCGGCACAAGCCGACGGAGGAGCAGTCTCAGCGACGAAGCAATCTCCGGCAAGGTCTTTAATTTCCTAATTTCATCGTTTCAAGTGTTGGGCTTTGAAGCCCAACTCTTATAACCACAGATT
>SOJN01000060.1 GCA_004376575.1 candidate division TA06 bacterium
ACTCCATACATTCAGGAGTAGCCGCCTGTCCTTCGCGTAGCCGGAGGGAGCTTGCTCGGCGCGACGAAGCAATCTCCCACCCCCATCCTGCTTGCCCCGTTTCTCGCGAAGCGAGGTACACGGGGCCCGGCTCGTCTTACGAGCGGGCGTTTCACGGCCCCGTTTCTCGTGAAGCGAGACACACGGGGAGGGGAAGCGAAGGGTCTGCTTTTGCGGCTTGGGCCACGGGGACCCCGGGAAGCAGGATAGGATTTGCTCCCATTCCTCTAATTAGGCTCCTCGTACAGCGTATATTGTATGGCGTACAGCCCGAGTTGGTGTGCAAGGTTTTCCCTTGACTTCGGCCTCAGGGCTGAATAGAATGAGGGTGTAGACCAATCGCTGGAGGCCTTGCTATATGAGGCCTTACAGGAATACGGGAGTCTCTCTGTTTTCAAGGAGTAGCGGATGAGAATTCGGATTTTGGCGATGACCGCAGTTGTGATTTGTGCTCTTACAGGAAGTAGTTCCGCGTTCATAGGATCTGAGCTTACAGCGCGGCTTGAGACTGCTGACGCTGATGAGAAGATACCTGTCATCATCTGTCTCAAAGAGCAGGCCCCGCGTGACTATCTACTTTCAGGAACTAAAGGCTTATCTCGCAAAGCCCGCAGAGAAATTGTGAGTTCGAGGCTGAAGCAGTTTTCAAAGGCTTCTCAAGAGGAAATTCTCGACCGGCTCCGCGTGTGGGAAGCGCAGAGAGCCTGCGAAGGGGTCCAATCCTACTGGATTTTCAACGGAATCATGGGTTCTCTAGTACCCGTTGTTATCAGGGAGCTCTCTGTAGATGGCCAAATAAAAGTAATAGTACTTGATAGTGAACCCATCATTCCAGCCAGTGGATTCCGCGACTTGGATAGGGCTCCTTTTCTCGCGGCACCAGCAGAAACGAGCTGGGCATCAAAACAGGTCAGGGCCCCGGAGGTGTGGCGCCTGGGATACAAAGGGCAAGGAGTCGTTGTAGGAATGGTTGATACGGGCGTCAACTACAATCATCTAGACCTTGAAAACAGGCTCTGGCACAACGAAGACGAGATTCCAGACAATGGCATAGACGACGATGGAAATGGGTATGTAGATGACTATATAGGCTTCAATTTTGCGAATTGGAACGGAGACCCCATGGATTATGACGGGCACGGAACCTGGACCGCTTCCATCGTGGTGGGTGACGGGACTGCCGGAAAGCTGACCGGAGTTGCTCCGGAAGCAAGAATTATCTGCTGCAAGGTGGGCGGGATGGCGACAGTGTGGTTGGCCTTTCAGTATTGCGCAGAAAACGGAGCAGACATAGTTAGTGTATCTATGGGCACTATGCACGGCAGCGGTTCCATTATTGCACGCTCTGTCTGCGACAATCTTCTCTTCAACGGTGTTGTTCTGTCAGCTGCCGCTGGCAATGGCGCGCACAATCCCGGTCACGAACCAGCGCCCTACGACATAATCACCCCGGGTGATGTTCCATCTCCTTGGTCCAGCCCCGTTGGGAAGAGCGCATGCATAAGTGTCGGAGCGACAGGCCCGAATGACACTCGTGCCTCTTTCAGCAGTTGGGGTCCAACCGAGTGGGATTTTGCCGCTCCTTATAATGACTATCCATACCCACCGGGTCTGATAAAACCCGATGTATGTGCCCCGGGAGTAGGGGTTCCTGGTGCCAGTTATAACAAGGTTGACGGGTATGCATCAGCAGATGGGACCTCGGGTTCTACGCCTTGCAACGCGGGCGTTATTGCTTTGATGCTGAGTGCAGATAGTACTCTCACTCTGGTAGAAATAGACTCTATTCTGGAAACGACTGCCAAAGAGCTTGGTATACCGGGTAAGGACAGCCTATTTGGCTCCGGAAGAGTCGATGCGCTCATGGCCATCGCATCTTCTAGGATGTGCTGGCTTTCAACAATCGACCACTCCATACTGGATGGAGGCACTGGAGACGGTGACGGGAGGCCTGAGGCTGGAGAGACAGACTCGCTCGTTGTCACATACACGAATGAGCCTTTGTGGCAGGATGCCAGCAGTGTATCCCTGACGCTTGTTTGCGGCGACCCTGGGATTTCCATTACTGATGGAGTTTCCGATCTCGGTCCGGTGGCCGCTGGAGACAGTGCCTCAAATATCTCCAATCCTTTTGTGTTCACTGTGGCTATGGGTTTTGAACCCAGAAAGGTCGATTTTGAAATCAGAATTGACGCGACCCCTGCAAGCTACGACACAGTGGACACGATAACCATGATGGTTGGGCACCCCTCTGTTCTTCTGGTTGATGATGATGGCGGTGGAGTATACGAGCGATTCTATCAAGAGTCTTTTGATGAGATAAATGTGGTCTACGATGACTGGGATGTTTCCACCATGGGGAACACCGGCTCTGCGTTGAACAACTATTGTCTGGTCGTATGGTTTACAGGGGATATGGGAGAATCAACTCTGACAGCAGATGACAGGTCTTATCTAGAGTCATATCTTGATGGCGGAGGGCTCCTTTTCCTGACTGGCCAGAACATAGGGCAGGAGATAGGAAGCACAAGTTTCTACTCAGATTACCTCCACGCCAGTTTCGTTCAGGCCGCCACGAATGTTTTCTTCCTTGACGGAGTCCCTGGCGATGAAATCGGCGATGGACTTAGACTGTTGACCATGGGAAGCCCTGGTGCAGGCAATCAGGTTTCGCAGGACATAATCGCTCCTTTGGCAGGTGCTGACAGCATAATCATGTATCTGCCCGGTGACTGCGCGGCAATAAAATATGACAGTGGTACCTACAAGGTTGTGTATTTTGGTTTTGGCTTTGAAGGAATAGCGTCCCGTCCGGCACAGGGCTTCGACAACAACTGGTTCATTCTGAGAAGAGTCATCAAGTGGCTTGGATGTCCCGAGGTGGGCGTCCAGGAAGGTTTTGATGTTCATCCTGCCGCTCCAGCGACCAGGCTTTTTCAGAATACGCCAAATCCGTTCTCTACAACCACGACGATTCGGTTTATACTGGGGGACGATGCCCTGCGCGAGAGGGTTAGCCTGGCAGTGTATGACGCGGCCGGCAGATTGATGGAAAGCCTGATAGAAGGCACTGTCGAGTCTCGGTTCAGCGCGTCTTTTGATGCGAGCAGCCTTCCATCTGGTGTTTACTTCTATCGTCTGGAGGCTGGTTCGGTTAATCTGTCCAGGAAAATGATTGTTGTAAAGTAGGAGGTGAAGAATCGAAATATTTCATGTAACTGTTTTCAACAACAACGTGAACTTACTAAATTCAAGATGGGGGGAATAGCGAGATGCGTCTTATTTCTATTGGTTTGATTCTGATAGCTTTCTTTTTCTGCAATGGAGCTGTTCTAGCGGACGACTACTCTAGAGGATATGTGCCGGGAGAAATGCTTGTCTGCTTCACAAAGGAAGCGAATGAACGAATATCTCTGAGAGACAGTGGTGGATTTGTCAGTGTGGGAATCCCATCAGTCGATGAACTGAATATGACGTATCAGGTCTATGATGGTAAGAGACTTATCTGGTGGGACAAGAACATGAGCGAAGCCGCGAAAGAGCATGGACTTGATAGAATCTATTACCTCCATCTGCCCAAGGATTCTGACATAGAGGTGATAGTTGCCCAGTATGAAAAGGATCCCAATGTTGAGTATGCAACACCCAACACAGTCTATAGAACCCATGTCGTTCCAAACGACCCCAGGTACGGGACTCAGTGGGGGCTGAAAAAGATTATGGCAGCAGAGGGCTGGGACATATCCAAAGGCGATTCCTCGGCTATCACTGGTTTCATTGATTCGGCAGTAGACTGGACCCATGAAGACCTGCACGATGGTCTGTGGATAAACGCTGAAGAGGATCTGAACGGAAACGGTGTTTTTGACACGTTTCCAGACGGAAACGGAGGGGACCTGAACTTCTATGACGATGATGGGAATGGATTTATAGACGACGTGATAGGATGGGACTTCATATCATGGGATTGGGATCCCACTCCGGATGTTATGGAAGGGAGCCAGCACGGGACGAGCACGTATGGCATTTCCAACGCGGTCACAGACAACGCCGTTGGAGTATCTGGGCTGGCGTGGGAATGTGTGGGTATGGCTTTCAGGTGTGGTTCCGGCTTATCTATCTTCACTGCACAGGCCATTCAGGCGATGTACTACGCTGTAGGAAATGGAGCACATGTGCTCAACAACTCGTGGGGTGGCTACTCCCCGAACTCCAACGTTAACGCTGTAGTTCAGTTCGCGCACTCGCAGAACCTTGTTATCGTTGCCTCTGCAGGCAATGATAACAGTCAGGCTATCCATTATCCCTCTGGATATGCCAATGTCATCGCGGTAGCGGCAACCGACGCCAATGACCGTAAATCGTCCTACTCCAACTATGGGACATGGGTTGACTGCTGTGCACCCGGTGATGGCATAGTGACCACTACGTGGCACAATGGTTATGAGTCTATTTATGGCACATCAGCATCCGCTCCATTCGTGACGGGGCTGGTTGCGCTGGTCAGAGGTCAGCATCCAGGATGGACAAACACCCAGATAGAAAATCAAATCCTGAGTCACTGCGGATGTGACAGTATAGACCATCTCAACCCCGGTTATGAGGGCAAGCTGGGATGGGGCAGAATCAACGTGTTCAAGACCCTGGGCACATCCGTCAAATCCTACGTTCATATGATAGGAGATATAACTGTGCTTGACGGCGGTACTGGCGATGGAGACGGCAGGCCGGAAAAGGGGGAGAGGGATTCGCTGGTTATATGGCTCAAAAATGAAGAATGCTGGTTGAACGCGCTTTCAGTGCAGGCAACCCTGGCGACCTCAGACACTGGTATCTACATGGTGGATGCCACAGTAATATTCCCTTCTCTTGCGAACGGTGACAGTGCCAACAATTCGTCAATGCCTTTTGTGTTTGATGTTTCTCCGGGCTTTGACCCTCACAGAGTCACCTTCCACGTGACAATAAACACATCGCCCAGCAGCTATCATACTGAGGACACTTTCAACCTGATGGTAGGACATCCCAGTGTCTTGCTCGTTGATGATGACGGCGGCGCCGGCTACGAACCTTTCTTTGAGGAGGCGCTCGATCAGATTTCAGTCGCCTTTGATGAGTGGGAACTTTTCAGTCAAGGAGATGTGGGCGGTGTACTGGCCAACTACTGCCTGGTGATCTGGTTTACTGGCGATCAAGTAGATAGCACGCTGGCCGCCCAGGATCAGACTGACCTTCAAACCTATTTGGACGCCGGAGGTCTTCTGTTCATCACTGGCCAGAACATAGGACAGGACATCGGAAGCGATCCTTTCTACGCGAACTACTTACACGCGAGTTTCGATCTGCCCACAACGAATGACAAGCTGCTCTATGGTGTTACGGGTGACGAGATTGGTGATGGACTCACACTCTTGACTGCTGGCAGCCCTGGTGCGGGAAACCAGACTTCGCAGGACATAATTTCGCCTCTGGCAGGTGCTGACAGTGTTATCATGTATGGTCCCGCCGACTGCGCGGCAATAAAATACGACAGCGGCACGTACAAAGTCGTTTACTTTGGCTTTGGCTTTGAAGGGATAGCGTCCCGTCCTGCACAGGGATTTGATAACAATTGGCTTGTAATGAGAGAGATAATCAAATGGCTTGGCTGTCCTCAAGTGGGAGTTGAGGAAGAAGTGGAGGTCCGAGCTCCGATTTCGAGGACGCACCTCTTTCAGATTACGCCGAACCCATTCTCTAAAGCGACGACAATTGAGTTTACGCTTGGAGGTGAAGCTCGCCGCGGCAAGACCAAGCTCGGATTGTATGATGCTGCAGGCAGACTGGTAGAGACGCTAATGGACGGCTTCAGCCAGCCGAAGTTCAGCATGTCCTTTGACGCGAGCTTGCTTCCGTCAGGTGTTTACTTCTTGAGGCTGGATACTCCTGAGGAAAGTCTATGCAGGAAGATGGTTATTGTTAAGTAATCTTATTGTGAAGGGAGGTGTTGACTGAGTATTCGTTACGGCCGCAGACTTTAATAAAACGAGGGGGTGCTTTGATGTTGAAATTTGGTGTAGTATTTTGCATCCTGCTGGTCCTCCCCGTCGCATCTCTTGCGCTGGATGGCTCGAATCTGGCCGGTCATCAGCGCGCAGCGGTTATTGAAGGGGATAGGGATGTTGCGCATGATTTGTCTTTTGATGTGCCCATAGACATTACATGTGAAGCACCTGGAGATACAGTAGGCCAGACGACCTACGATTGGTGGAGTAATGGGCCTGCCAAGAGAATGATCACCGTGAGCCCTGGAGACGGTGGCGTGCATCTTATCTGGATCGCTTCTGATCTGCCTAATCCGTTTGGGGATAGACATATGAAGTACAATGCCTATGACCCGGGGCTCGGTGACTGGGTCTTCGGAACTGGGATGACAGGCGGAGTGGTCGTGCAGTCTCTTTACAAGGATGGATACGGCACAATAGATATCGACTCTACTGGCGTGCCATTCGTCTCTTTGCACAGGACACCGCCTGGTGACTATTTGTCCGCGGTTGCCTATGATCTGTTTCCATATCTTGGTGCCTTCATAACCGTGGACTGTCCAACTGCTTTTCCCGACAGTTTCATATGGCCAAGAGTTGCAATCGACTCGGACGATATTATTCATGTAATCTCATCAAAGTATGGGGGAAGAAGGAAACTTGAGTACAGCCGGTCAACAGATCATGGTACTTCCTACAGTGCATGGACGGAGCTGGACACGCTCGGATATGGATGGCACAACGTAGCTGCATCCAAGCAGAACGGGACAGTTGCCGCGATATACTCAGTTGCGCCTGACTCTGTATGGGACCCGCCGGGAAAAAGCAACAGCCTTGTCGTCAAGGAATCGTTCGACAGCGGCGTCAGTTTCACAAAAACGACGATTCTCAAGAGTCTACTTGCCCCGGGAGACACTCTCGACTGCTTGCACTGGGGTGGAAACGGATTGTATGATGCAAATGACAGTCTCCACGTCGTGACCATAGCCACAAAGCCCGCTGACCCCGGCTACTACTATCCTATGGCTGCGTGCAACCTGTGGCACTACACTCCTGAGTTTGGTCTCAGTCTTGTATCCTCCTATGCATGGATGTATCAGACTCCCGCATTCGGTGGAATTTCTGGAATATACCCAAACACTCAACTAATACACATGCCTTCCCTTGGAATGGATAGTTACAGTGACTATCTCTACGTGCTCTGGCAAGAGTTTCCCTGGTATGAGCAGCAGGGAGGATTTGAGTGCGGCGAACTGTTCGTTTCCAGGTCCACAGATGGGGGCCAGACCTGGTCATTCAAGCACGATTTGACCAACACGCACAATGAATCCGATATGTATCCGGCAATGGCTGAGATAGTTGATGAAAAGCTCCACATAGTATATGAAGCGGATTTGGTTGCTGGTTCATACGTGCAGGGAGATTCTCCCATAAGCTTCAATCCTATCAAGTATCTGGAGCACACGATAGTGGATGGTGACGCGGAGGTTGTTTCGATCGATTCTCCTCCTACCGCGGTCACGCCCGGCCAGAGCTATACGCCACAGATTACTGTACGGAACGCTGGCTCAGGAACAATAAGCTTCTCAGTAACATGTCAGGCCGACTACGAAGGTTACGGCTTCTACATTGACACCCAGCCCGTGGATAATCTCGGACCCGGAGCATCGACTCAGATCTCTTTCATGGACTGGGTCCCAGATACGGTACTTGGAGGATATTCCGGAACATTCTGGGCGTGTGCTGGATATGTCGGCGATACGAACTATGCAAACGACTGCAAGCAGAAGGGAGTGCTTGTAGGCATAGAAGAGGTTTTCGGCGGCAGAAGCGGACCTCTCAAATTTGCGCTAGGCGAGGGGCGTCCCAGCCCGTTTGGTTCGGTAACGTCCGTTCGCTACGAGATAGCCGAAGCCGGTCACGTCTCGCTTGTCGTGTATGATATCGCGGGAAGGACCATAAAGACGCTCGTCGACAAAGACCTTTCAAAAGGCACCTACACTGCGACCTGGGACGGGAAGGATTCGGGTGGAGAGCTGGCTTCCAATGGAGTCTACTTCTACAGACTTACTTCCGGTGCTCACAGTGCGGTGAATAAGACTGTTCTTATGCGCTAGATTATACAAAGTCCTGAGTATGTCGAAGGACGAAAAGGGGCGGCTTCCGAGCCGCCCCTGAAACTTTTTGACCAGCTATATGCCATATGCTGTGCGAAACCATCCTGCACTTTGGGTATCTGGCAGAAGCAGATTCTTCGTCGGCCTGACGGCCTCCTCCCCGTGGAACGGGGCAGACAGAATGACAGGCGTTTTTCTTGTCATCCTGCCTATCGATAGTAACTGAGAAACTAAGAAATTTGGAAATTGTAGGGGAGGCGTTTCGGCGCCCATTTTGCTGGGCGGGGAGACGCCGCCCCTAAACTATTAAGATTTACCGGCAGATCTGTTTTCTTTAATGTACGAGAGGGTCGAGCGTTTCGTAGTCTGTAATTCCTGATGCATTTTGTTGTTGAAGTGTGAGGGGAAAAGGTTTAGGATAATGTAGGGCGCGTAAAGAGGTTGGGCGCATGTGTAGGTGTCATTTCACAAGAACGGGCGCATTAGTCCCGGGCAAAAATCCAGGGGGTGATAGGCATGGCAAAGTATTTTGTCTGCTTTGTATTGTTTAGTCTCCTTGTTTCCACTCAGGCGTATACCAGAAATCTGGATGGACATGGTGGTCCGGTTATGCTTCCGCCTCGTGTTCAGCACAAATCTCACACAGTCGGCAATATGAGGCTGTTCGTGTCCAACTGGGCCTCTGTAGGACTTTCGGGGTCAGACATCGGGCCTTGGGGGTGCGAGTTTCCGAAGTACTCCGAGGCCGACTATCTATACATAGGAGCTGTATGGATTGGTGCGATAGCCGATGGTGAGACACTCGTCTCTGTCGGTGTTGATGGTGGGATTCGGGAGAACAACTTCTTCCCCGGCTCATCTCCTGAAGACACAATCATAGAACGGTCCTGTGACCCCTGGTCCCCACACTACGATCCACAAGCTGTGTCCGAACAGGATCTGATTGCAATATATACTGATACGGTCGGCGAGCCATATAATCATCCCGATCACACGCCCCTGGGGATCAGAGTGACCCAGGAAAGCTATGCCTGGAGCCATACTCAGGGAGAAGATTTCATTTACATCAACTTCTGGATAGAGAATATTGGCACTCAGTTTCTTGCAGATGCCTACTTTGGACTATATATGGACCCGGACTGCACGCCGGTGACCTGGGACTATCTTTGCAGGTTTTGGGATGCTCAGGATGATGTTGTCGGTTTCAGAAGGTGGCGGGACGAATCCGACACCCTCTGGCCTTCTGGCACTGTCCTGTACAGGTGGGAAGATAGCACCTATGTTCAGCAGGTAGTTGAAGGCACCCCCAAATATCAGGACCCATCTGAGTACGTAATGACTGCGTGGACGGCAGATGCGGATGGTTGGTCGTATGAACCTTACTGTCCTCCCGTCAGATTGGGGTCAGCAGTCGGTGACCATTTTCTCTTTCCACATTGTGAGCGGGTTTCATTCAATTGGTGGCGCAGCGATCCCAATTGGGGACCTCATGACCCCGCAGACCCCACAGATCCGCCTGGCTATCCCTTGGGAGATGGTGCCAAGTACCGGATTATGAGCAACAACAGGATAGATCCAGACCAGATTTGCGATACACTGACCTACCCACCAGGCGTGGATAGTATCTTTGATACCAGATATCTCGTGGCATGCGGGCCTTTTGATATTGCACCTGGAGAAAGCCAATGGGTTCGGCTCGTCCATGTGGGAGGAGAAAACTTCCACAGAAGTGATGAACTCTGCGACTACGACTTCGCTGATCTTGCCTTGAATGTCAAGTACGACAACATCATCTACGACATTCCTGGCTATGACACTGACGGCGACGGAAACTTGGGTCAGTTTGTAGTGGTTAACGGGGACACTGAGTGGATATCTGGCGACGGGATTCCCGACTTCGGATTCCCAGACAGATGGCCACCCGCAGCTCCAAAGAATTTGAGGGTGGTCTCCTTTGACGATTCACAGATCACTCTGAACTGGCATCCAGGATATGAAAGTGATCTAGAAGGCTATACCATGTACAGGTCGACTGATGGAGATTCATTCACCGCCATAACCAGTGTTCTTGTGGATACATTCTACTCTGACTCTTTCAATCTTGTGATCGGTAATTGGTATTACTATAGGGTAACTGCCCTCGACACCTTTCTTGCGGAGAGCCCTCCCTCGAATGTGGACTCGGCGTTGTTTGGACGTCCCCATCCTCCAACTCAACTGACAGTAGATCTGTACACAAACGGATATCTGGACCTATCCTGGCAATCCCCGGGAGATCCTGATCTGGACAGTTACTCCATATATAGGAGGCAGGACGATGACACTTCCGGTTATGCAAGGATAGATTTCGGGATAACAGACGTACAGTACAGGGACACGACAGTTACAAATGGGATTCCCTATTGGTATGAGGTGACGGCGGTTGACATGAGCGGCCTTGAGAGCGAGCCTTCCAATGAGGCGTGGGGCCTTCCCATGGGTTTTGATTCCGGGATTTTGCTTGTAGATGCTACTAGGAATGGTCCGGGCATACCGGGTCTTCCCACTGATGAGCAGGTCGACAACTTCTATCACAGGATAGTTGAGGGCTTTGAATTCACTGACCTTGAGAACTCAAACGAGACTCATTCGCTGACACTTATGGATCTATCGCCATATTCCACTCTTGTCTGGCACTCCGATGATGTAGCCGTTCCTTCTGCTCCTCCTGAGGATATACTCACGGCGTACATGCAGGCGGGAGGGAATGTGTGGCTTGTGGGCTATCAGCTGCTTCTCGGTCTGGGCCAACAATTTCTCAGGACCTGTGGTGGTGTTGACAGTTTTTCGGTTAATGGACTGGCTGACTTCATCGGTGCCATGCGTCTTTCTGACTATCCGGGCTTGGTAGTGGATTCTAGCAAGGTGCTTGAGCCGTGGTTCGGCGCAATTCCTGGCGTCGCTGTCTGCTACCTTGATACGAGTTCACAGGCCATCTATGGTTACGATTCAAGGGTGGATTCGGTTCAGTTTGAGGGAAAACCTTGCGCATTTGCCAGGTTCGGGAATGACAACAACTTCGTCGGATTCTGGTTCCCTTTGTATCCAATGAAGGAGGATTCTGCCGTGCAAGCAGGCAGAGATATACTTGAAGACTTTGGTGAAGTTCCTACAGGGATAGAGGAGAGGTTTACCAGGTCTAAGGTATGGAAGTTTGAGTTGAGGCAGAACTTCCCTAATCCATTCTCTGGATCTACAAGAATCCAATTCACAATTCCACAAAAGGGCCAGCTGAGGTTGGATGTATATGATATCTGCGGAAGGCTGGTAGCAAACCTTGCTGACATGAAAGCAGTTCCAGGTCTATATGAGTATGACTGGAATGGCATAGACAGCAGAGGGAAACGAGTTGCGAATGGAGTTTACTTCCACAGGTTGAAGAGTGGAGGAAAAACAGCTACTAAGAAAATGGTCTTTATGAAATAACTTACACAAAGTACAGAGTACAAAGGACGAACTGAGTTAAGAAGCGTCGGGAGGTTGGGCGCATGTATAGATTTCATTTCACAGAAATGGGCGTATTCATCCCGGTCAGAAAATCTCGGGGGGTGATAGGTATGACAAGGTACCTTGTTTGCACTCTGTTGGTGCTTGGTGTTTTGGTCTTTTCGCAGGCACATGCAGCCATTTATGAAGGTGATGGCAGTCCTGTTGTGCAGAATCCGAACACTCAAATCAAGTCTCACACGTATGGAAACATGAAACTGGTCATTAGTAACTGGGGATTCTTCGGGAACGCAGGAGAGATCGACAAGTATCTATGGTCGTGCGAGTATCCTGCAAACTCAGGCCAGGATTACCTGTTTCAGGGTGCTATATGGATAGGTGGGATAGTCGATGGCGATACCCTGGTCTCTGTTGGGGCAGACGGCTGGCTCCGCGAGAACGAACTGTTTCCGGGTTCAACTGAAGGTGACACGATAATGGAAAGGTCGATTGACCCCGCATCTCCCCATTATTGGGACCCATCGGATACGACTGATCCTCTATACCTCAAGTATGGACGCGCCATAAGCGAACAGGATCTTATTGCCGTCTGCACAGATACAGTAGGTCCCCCATACGCTCCTCCAGACCACAGGCCTTTGGGGATAAAGATAACACAGCAGACCTACTGCTGGACACACGACTACATTACCGATTTCATACTGATGAAGTACTGGATTGAGAATATCCGTGGAGATATGAAGACCATAGAGGATGTCTATGTTGGCCTATACATTGACGCGGATGTTACCCCGGTCACGGATGACTATACTTGTACCTGGTGGTCAGCACAGGATGATATAACCGGATTCAGAGTCTGGAGGGATGAATCGGACACGCTCTGGGCACCCGGGACCATCCTTTACGAGTGGAACGGGGTGAGTTATGACTCGACAGATGTTGGAGGCACACCCAAGTATCAATCTCAATCAGACTACATAACTCAGGCGTGGGTTGCCGACGATGATGGCTCTCATCCTGAGGAGCAGTGTCCTGGCATGGGGATTGCGAACTCTGTTGCTGGCACAAGAGTCGTGTACCCCCCTCCTCAAGAGATATCCTACAACTGGTGGTTTTCTGATTTAGACGACAATCTGGACTGGGGGCCTCACCACCCCGAAGATCCGTACGACCCGGACGGGACACCTATGGGAGATACCGCGAAATACAGGATAATGAGTAATGGTTACTTGGATCCCGACCAGGTCTGCGATTCTCTTGAATATCCTCCAGGAATCGACAGCATAAACGATACGCGCTATCTCCTATCGTTTGGCCCCTATGATTTGCCTGCTGGAGATACTCTGATGTTGATGCTTGGATATGTTGGTGGAGAGCACTTCCACAACGGCAATCCATGGTGTGAATGGAGTTTTGAAGATCTGGCGTTGAACGCAAACTGGGCGTACATTCTCTATGACAACCCAGGGGTTGATACAGACAGCAGTGGATATGCTGGCGACTTCATCATTGTGGACGGTGAGACTGTGTATGTTTGTGGAGATGGCATTCCGGATTTTAGAGTTCCTGATAGCCTGCCGCCACCAACTCCAAAGAACCTGAGAATCACATCATTTGATGATATCCACCTTGACGTCGAATGGGAGCCAGTTTTCATGAAAGACATCAAGGGGTACCTGCTGTACAGGTCCAAGGATGGAAGTCCTTTTGCCCCGATAACAGATACCACTGTGGAGACCTCTTACTCTGACTCCTTTGGCCTTGATGTTGGTGCATGGTACTACTATAGGGTAACGGCCATGGATACCCTTCTGCAGGAAGGCACGCCCTCGAATGTTGACTCGGCATTGTTTGGACGTCCCCATCCTCCTACTGAATTGACAGTAGATCTGTACACAAACGGATATCTGGACTTAACCTGGCAATCCCCGGGAGATCCGGATTTGAACAGCTACTCCATATACAGGAGGCAGGACGATGATTCTTCAAGTTACGCAAGGATAGATTCTGGGATAATAGACTTGCAGTACAGGGACACGACAGTCACGAATGGGGTTCCCTACTGGTATGAGGTGACGGCACTTGATTTGAGCGGTCTTGAGAGCGAGCCTTCCAATGAGGCGTGGGGTCTTTCCATGGGCTTTGATTCCGGAATTTTGCTTGTGGACGCCACCAGGAACGGACCGGGAATACCGGGCCTTCCGACTGACCTAGAGGTCGACAGTTTCTATCACAGGATAGTTGAAGGCTTCGAATACACTGACCTTGACAATTCAGATGAGACATATTCGCTCACACTTGTGGACCTGTCGCCATATTCTACTCTTGTCTGGCATTCTGATGACATTTGGGCTCCTAATCCTCCCTCTCAGGTGGTACTCGCGGACTATATGCAGGCTGGGGGAAATGTCTGGCTTGTGGGCCACCAGCTCCTTCTCAGAATGACTGAATGGGGACCGAATTTCCTCAGGACATACGGCGGTGTTGACAGTTTTGTGGTTAATGCGGAAACAGACTTTGTGGGCGCCTTTGGCCTTGTCGATTATCCGGACCTGGAGGTTGATACAAATAAAGTGCTTGGACCCTGGAACGGCGCCCTTCCGTTTGTTTCTGTCTGCTACCTTGATACGAGTTCACAAGCCATATATGGCTACGACTCGAGAAGTGATTCTGCCCAATTCGAAGGAGAACCCTGCGCATTTGCCAGGTTCGGGAATGACTACAACTTCGTCGGATTCTGGTTCCCTCTTTATCCAATGAAGGAGGATTCTGCCGTGCAAGCGGGCAGAGACATACTTGAAGATTTTGGTGAAGTTCCTACAGGGATAGAGGAGAGGTTTACCAGGTCTAAGGTATGGAAGTTTGAGTTGAGGCAGAACTTCCCTAATCCATTCTCTGGATCTACAAGAATCCAATTCACAATTCCACAAAAGGGCCAGCTGAGGTTGGATGTATATGATATCTGCGGAAGGCTGGTAGCAAACCTTGCTGACATGAAAGCAGTTCCAGGTCTATATGAGTATGACTGGAATGGCATAGACAGCAGAGGGAAACGAGTTGCGAATGGAGTTTACTTCCACAGGTTGAAGAGTGGAGGAAAAACAGCTACTAAGAAAATGGTCTTTATGAAATAACTTACACAAAGTACAAAGTACGAAGTACAGAGTACAAAGTGCGAACGAAAAGGGGCGGCTTCCGAGCCGTCCTTTTTTTTTCCTTCGGGTCTGGAGTAGCCGCCTGTCCGGGCCGTTTCACGGCCTCCTTCGCACTCGGCTTCGCCAAGCATAAACTCCGTCGGAGGGAGCTTGCTCGGC
>SOJN01000061.1 GCA_004376575.1 candidate division TA06 bacterium
CATAGACCTCATTCATAGCAGAAAACTCGTTCATGTCAGACAGGTAGACCGTGGTCTTCACCACATTCGCCAGTGAACTTCCCGCAGCTTCAAGAACCGCTTTCAGGTTTTGCAGAACCCTCCGCGTCTGCTCCTTGATCCCGCCAGAAATCAGTTCATTCTTCTCTGGATCGATCGCAATCTGGCCTGAGGTGAAGATCAAGTTGCCCACTTTAATGGCCTGACTGTATGGACCAATCGTCTTTGGTGCGCTATCTGTATCCACGACTTGACGGGCCACGACTCATACCTCCATTCTGAAACAAAACCCTATCTCAATAGGACAACCTTTTCAGTCTTTGACAGCGCCCCACACGTCAGCTTGACAAAGTAGACCCCGCTGCCGGCCTCTCCTCCATTATAGTCCATACCGTCCCATTCAGTGACAATCGGCATGTGACCATCCAAGGGCCGGCCATCGAAGAGCCGACTCACAAGCCTGCCGGCAATATCGTACACGGAAATGGTGATTTCACTTTCATATGGTGAAGGAACAGCGCTTATTCCAACCAATCCCCTGAAGGGATTGGGGGAGCAGTTGAGCGCCATGTGGTCTGTTGGCCGCACCTGATGGATGGATTCCTCTTCCAACCCCACTGGAATCGGACAGCCCACCCACTCAAGGGATCTCGCCAGTACCGTGTCCCTTCCAGAGTATATGGAGATTTTGTTCAGCCCTTCCAACCCAAAGGCATAATAGACAACTCTGTATGTGCCGGAGTCATACCTGATGGCTGCCGCGCTGTCCGGGGAGTAGTTAAAAACTGTGGAAGCACCACCAACAGGTTCTATCACATCCTGAGAGGTCTGATTTCCTGCTCCTCCACTTCCCGCAGTGATAAGAGAAATTCCGTCTCCAATCGGGTCGCCCGTTTCGCCATCCAATATGTGGTCGTTTGTTACCGGCTTGACCAGACCCGCGTGCAGGTAGTTTGAGTAGAAAGGAGTGCCGCTTATGTCCTCGCCGATACTCTGGCCTGTCAATATCAGGCCTCCCCCGCCATCGAGAAATGCTGCCAGGTCTGCCTGATCTTGAGCAGTCAGCGTGGCCACGGAATCATCACCTGTAAACCAGATTACGCAGTGATACAGGGGCAGAGCAGGAGAACTTACGTCATAGTGAATATCCCACTTATCATAGGCGACGTGAAGAGAATCGAGTACGGGCTCAAAGAAAATCTCAAAGACTGTCCCATTATCATCATCTACCAGGAGGACATCGGGCCTGCCGAGCATGATCCAGAACCTGTAGTCCATGCTGTAACCGCCTGGATCCGCAGTCACATGCAAATCGAAATACGCTCGATGCGGCTGTGCTGCTGCATCAACTGAGAACTTGAACGGGTCAGATGAGTTGTCGGCGACTGAACCAGCAGGAATGTCCGGGTAATTGACAGTCCCCTGAGTGATATTCACATCCGGGTCATCACATGAAAGTGTAGCGGTAACATTTGTAGCATCCTGGAAGATGGGATCGTTTTCCAGAGTAATTATCATGTCCACCGCTTCATCTGGATCTGCCCTCCCATCGCCATTACCAAGGCTATCCACGATGAGATTTTCTATGTAGGCGAGATTGGGAACGTCAATGGGTATTTTCCATTTCGCGCCCTGCAGGACTTCCTTGGTATTGTCGCTTTGAACGAAGACGACTATCTCACAGTTTTGGAGGACCCATGTTGAATCAAGAGTAAAATCTCGGGATCTCATAATAGTATCACCAGGAGAGGAAATATTGATTGATTCACCATTCGCGTTGGGGAGCATGTCTCTCATAGCCTCATGGAAAACAGTCTGGCCATTGGGGGCACTTAGATAGATCTCAGATTCGGTGAGTGCAAAATGCAGTTTCAGGTTGGTGAGATTGATTACGTCAGTAGCCTCAATGTAGGCAGTAACCGTTCCACTCCTTGTGCCGGAACTGTAGGTTCCGTCGATTGTGATGTCCAGGGGGCTCTCCACAGCCTCCCTGCCTGTCACCAGCGCTTCGTAGGAAGAATAGTTGGAACCCGCAACGATTAGTCCGTCTATGAGGAACCACGGCACAGATTTTGTGCCAGGCTGGTAGTAATTTGTGCGCACCGTGTTCTCGCCTGCATTGTCAAGATAAAATGGGTCCGAACCACTCGGCCACCAGGTGTGGTATCTTATCACTGCTAGATTAGGGTGCAATGGAGCAAATCTGTCCAGCTCATCATTTGCCGGCCTGCACGGAGGACATCCCCAGTTCGTGAACATCTCACCAAGCACCATCCTGGTAGTTGCATGAGCGTTGAGCGCTGCCCCAGTCAAACCAAGCAGCAGCAGAACAAACATGACTCTTCTCATCGCTTACCTCCCCTTCAAACATAGAACACACGAAATTCCACCCAGACCCCTCTCCACACCTTCGAAGATCGAAATTCAACCAAACCACTGAAACCACGAGATTACACGAGATTAACACAGATTCCAAAGCCATCCTCACGGCTGAAACCAAACCAGAAGATAATCTTGTGGAAATCCTTGCCCTCCGAAGCCAGTCGCGAAGTCCCACGGAGCCATGGGGGGCGAAGTGGGGAAGCTACCTGAGCGAAGACTGAGCGCAGGAGGGTGTGATAATCTGTGGTTCAAAGGTTTTCCGACGTTAGAATCTGCTGATAAGAACTGCTTTCACGCCATCAAACGGAGGCTCGTACCTGCATATCCCACCAGAGCAGACGAGACCACCTTTCTCTGTCCCTGCCATGAGTGTCAACCTGTGGTCCTGTGTAATGTCCCAATCTATCTGGGCCGACCTCCACTCCTTTCCTTCCCACCCCTGGATGTCCTCTATCTCTTCGTCCCTCTGTTCACCCGTCAGGGTTACGGTAACGTACGGAGCAAAAGTGTACATCAGATAGAGTTTCTTATCTGTGAATTCTTTTGATCCTGACACGGCGCGGCGTTGGAAGCCGAGCCCAACAGAATGAACTGGGGTCACAGAGTAGACCAACTCAAGCCCGGGTATCTGCTCATTGAAATCAGTAAAACCCTCTACGATTTCATGTTGTTCTGTTCTGTCAAGATTCGCCTTCAAATCAAACAGTCCGTATTTCCGATAGGTAACCCCGACAAAAGCCTCCCTGAACTCCCTGAGAGGTTCCTCGTCCTCAGTCTTCAGATGAGAGTAACTCAGGTCTATGTTAAGGGGTTCTAAGGGCGAAAGATAAGATTCAATCTGATAACCCTTCTCGTCCAGCCCTTTGTTTAATGCCTGGCCGTATCTGTTTAGCGCTGGCGGGCTGTTGTACCTGTAGGATCCTTCCCCCAGGCCTATTGAGTCATAGTCGGCGAACTGGAATGTTATCCCATATCCGGGCAGGGAAGCACTCACTGAACCATATATGCCGTAGCCCTGACCGATACCTCCAAAATTGAAAGGCACGCTGGGGTCGTCCAGATTGGCATCCCATCCCCACTTTTTCGCAATTTCGCCGTAGATTTCAATGTTTGGAATGCTCAAGCACAAGTTTGTCCCGTAGACTTCTGTTCTTTTGAAGGAAACTGCGGAAGTATCAAATTGGTTTTTTGCAGTCAAAAGCAGAACATAACTTGCACCTGCTGTCACAAATGGAAGGGGATGCAACGATAGATCTCCTCCTCTTATGACATCAGTAGTATCATTGATAACCTTATAGGCCAGTTGAAGAAATTCTGTATTCCTTGGACGCCCGGAAATGGCGACCACGTCCGCCCACTTCGTAGAACCCCTCACCTTCACCCCATCCATGTCTCTGTCCAGATAGATGATATCATCCTCATAAGCCCTCAGAACCAGACCCCTGCCAAAAATGACGTAGTAGTTGCCGGCTCTAATCCCAAACTTCTCGCTGTCATACTCAATATACCTTCTGTAGAAACCTTCTCTGCGCCCGGGAAAGAGAACATTTGAAGGCTCAACAACCTGGTATCTGAACCCCAACAGGAGATTCTTGTAGTAGACATCTATGTCGAATCTGTCGTCGAAGACCTCTGAGTTTTTCTCAATCACCACACCTATCGGCTTTTCTCTCCACAACCACCATTCAAGCCTGTTGCTGCCTGAAACCGTAACGTCACCCATTTCAAAACAGGTGGCGGTGAGTGGCGTACCGACTGCCAGCAGGACTATCGCTCTCACCAGAGTGGGCCTCAATCCGTCTCTCCTTGCGTCCCTTCTTTCTCAGCGGTTGTGTCAGGCTCACTTTGAACGGGCAGGAGTAGCTCCTCTATCTCCTTCTTCAGCTGAGTCTCACTTCCCTGGGTATAGCCGATGTGCTTGTGCCTTATATTACCCTCGGCATCCAGAACAAAAGTGGTGGGAAAGGCTACCACCTGGTAGAGTCTCTTAACCCGCTTGTTTGGATCCAAAAGAATTTGAAACTCCCAGCGGTGTGAAGCAGCCAGAGGTTTCACCTTGGAAACGTTCCTTGGATCGTCCTCGTTTATTGCCACAACGGTCAAGCCCTTCTCCTTCAGTTCTTTGTATATGTCCTTTATGTGGTCAAGTTCAGTGAGGCACGGCTTGCACCAGGTCGCCCAAAAGTCAACGACTATGGGCCCTTTTCCAAGAAGGCTGTCGAGTACAACCTCTTTCTTGTTGAGGTCTTTGAGAGAAAAACCTGGAGCCTTCTTTGCAGATTCCTCTCCATAGACCAGGGGAAGAACGAGAAGAACACAGAGTAACGAGATAGTGAGAGATCGCCGCATCACATCCTCCGTCCAAACGTGTATTGGATGCTCGATATGGCCGAAATTTCAATCTTTGGCAAGGCCCGGAAAAACCCGGGCCTTGCCGTGATCCAAAAAGAATCAAAAATACCTTTGAGCCGTCTTTGTCTCAGCCACCCTACCTGACCAGAGACAACTTGATTGCTCTCGTGTTCCCTTCGTAGGAGAGTCTCGAGAAGTAAATCCCTGACGCGACCTCTCTTCCATGGTCGTCGTTCCCGTCCCAATATTCCATGTGCTTCCCAGCACTTTCCCAGCCTCTTACAAGGGTTCTAACCAGGCTGCCGGATGAATCATAAATGTGAAGTTGTACACGACCGTTCGAAGGGATTGTGTAATCAATCCTGGCTCTGTCTCCGAATGGATTGGGGTATGCTGGCGAGAGCGCGAAGAGAGAAGCTGTGCGCCTGGCCTCTATCTCCTCCACCCCGACGAGATCTGCAATCCTTGAAAGAGCAGACTGGAGAATCTCCTTGGTAGTGTAGTCTTGTATGAAAACTGCCACATTACAATTGGAATCATCCCAACCCGCATCTACGGTAAAGTTATACTCTCTCAGGAGAGTATCCCCAGGGGAACTGAGGCTGACAGGATCGCCAGTAGCACCAGGGATCATGTCTCTCATAGTCTGGTCGTGAATCTGTGTTCCATTCGGTGCAGACCAGAAAATGTCGTCTTCTGTGATAACCACAAAAACTCTCAAACTGCTAAAGGAGAGAAAATCTGTAGCCTCTACAAGGACTCTCACCATGCCGTTAGGATCATTATAGTAACCTTGAAGCTGTATATCGACAGGAGCATCAACTATGGCTCTTCCTCTTATCAAATTACCCCACTGGCTGTAAGTAAACCCGCCAACGATAATCCCATCAATATTGCCCCACGGGACATACTTGGTCCCAGGCTGGTAGTAGTTCGTCCTCGCCGTGTTCTCCGCAATGTTAGCCTGGTAATATGGGTCTGAAGGGCTGGGCCACCACGTGTGATACTGGATACACGTGACTGTATCACCAAGAGCAGGTATCAACGATGCCAACCAACTGTCGGCGCCTGCGCAGCCGCCTCAGCTTGTGTTGGTGAAGTACTCCAATACAACTCTCCTCTGAACGCCAAAAGATACGCTCGAAGCAATCAAGAGAAAAGCTGCCAGAACAAAAATACAAAACGCATACTTCTTCATTTTTTCCTCCCTTGCATAAAACGCACTCCAAATGAAAACCTGACTATCGTTCACCTCCTTTTCGTCATTTATTGTATCGCCGTACCGTCTGCGGGGGCACCAGACCTCTGGCGCCCGCTTCCACATAATACATCAAAACCCTTACTTAAGCAAGACGGTCTTCATCCAGGAGCTTCTTCCTGCAGAATGCAGCCTGTAGAAATAGACTCCTGAAGGAAGTTCCTTGCCTGTGCCGTCCTTTCCGTCCCAGGCAACGGTGTGGTGCCCAGGTTCCGCGATTCCGTTCAACAGCTCTCTCACCACTCTTCCGGTCACGTCAAATACCTGCAGTGTGATGCTGGTGCGCGCTTCCGTAGCGAAGGAGATGCTCGTCTTCCCAGAGAATGGGCTGGGATAGGCTCCAACAAGACCGAAAGCCGTTGCGGACCGCTCTTTGCTCCTCTCCTGAACACCAACCAGCGTATGGAGAACCAGGTCGCCGTAATAGAGAGGATCTTCTTGGTTGAGGGCGTCCATGGTCTGCAGCCACCAGCCTTCTGTTTCGCCTTTGTCCTGGTCGTGCGCATATATGTGTAGGCCCATGGTGTCGCCAAGTCCGGCATCTATCTCGTACTTCTCCGTTCCAAGGGGAATACTGAACTCAAGGGCTACGTGGTCTGTGAACCCTATGACGAACTCAGCCCCAGGAACCGAAGGCAAAACTGGACCTACGGGAAGCGGCTCGTACCACACTTGCGGTCCTGTAGAGGAAAGGAAAACCCAGTAGCTACCTTCACTGGAGTCTGGAGCCCACAGACCATCGTTGTCTTCGTCCAGGAAGAGGAAGCTCCGGTCATTAATGGTGTCATTCAGGTCAACAAAGTAGTCGATGGCAAAGTAGAGATAAGAATCGTTGTTCATCACATACAGAATCACGGAGTTGGGAAGGACTCCTCCGCTACTCATGCCCAGAATGTCAGATATGTCAACAACGTCGGCGCTTGACCACTCTGTCGGGTCTATGGTGCCGTCAATGGTTGCTGGTGCGTAGGCCCATCCAGACTCTATCAGGCTATCAACTGCATAGGCAAGAACAGTGGCCCTCAACGTATCATTGGATCGCGCCTCATCGGTCGGCAGGTCCGAGTACACCAGCACGTCGTATACATTCCCCTGTCCGTCAGGGGTCCAGTCCGTGTAACAGACTGTCTCCGTGGATTCCGGCATGAGAGCAGAGATAAGAGCCGAATCAGCGTATACGTTGACTGCTGAGGAATCTATGAAGAAGTAGGTCCAGAAATCTTCAGTCGAATCTGCTGCGCGGTTGCCAAAGGTTGCGCACGGTGTGACTGGCACATTGGGCGCTACCAGAGCGCCGGGACTGTCAATCGCGTCCACGGCCACATCGTGAGTCAGGGCCAGGCCTGTAAGAACTTCTGTAACATTAGTGCCTGCTCCCAGGTTTGTGTTGTATCCACCTGCTGAGTAGAGACCGCCTCTGCCAGGAACCGCCACGAAATTCTGGCAATTGCTTACCGGGGTGATCTTATCAGGAAGTTGAGTCCACAGGTCTGCTACGGGGTCGTATTCCCAGGTGTCATAGGCCGCCACACCATGGTCATCGCCGCAAGTGAAGTAAAATAACCCGCGAAGTCCCGTAGCCGCGGTCCTCGACCTTCCTGCGTCTCCGGAGGGACCGTTCGGCATATCTGTTCCCATCGTCCATGTGATCGAGGAAGGGTCTGCCGGATTGATGACTCCGATATAGGTGCTGGAGACATAGGCACCGTTCCATCCACCAACGACAAAAATCGTGTCCCCGCTGATCGCGACACCCATTGACCTGTTCGTGATGGGTAGGGCAGTGGCTGGGAACCACGCATCGTTTGCAGGATCATAGACCTGGACTAGGTTACGGTAAGTGCCTCCGTCCTGACCCCCAATCCAATAGATCAATGTGTCCCGCCAGGCGACTGCGCCGTGGAAACAAGTAGCTGTAGGAATAGGGGCCACTGTGGCCCAGGTATTCCCGCCAGTGTCATATTCGTAATTGGTGGTTACCGCGGTGTAGCCACTTGAGGAGCCACCGGCTACATAGATTTTGCCGTCGACCACTGCCGCAGCCACGTGCCCTTTTGCCGCGGGCATATCGGCAATGGGGCTCCACAGATCATTCGCAATGTCATAACTCCAACAGAGGTTGGTTTCAGAAGTAGTGAAACCACCGACAGAATAGAGCATGTCCTGGTCCTGGACCACCGCGTGATAATAGATTGCCTGGGGCATGGTTGAAAGTGAAAGCCACTGAACCTGCAAAGAATTACCGCCTGGCTCAATTCCTGCTGTGAGCGATCCGGAGAAATCGGCGTGGTCGGAGCCGGCATCCGTGTCAAACGGCGCACCCCACGCATGCAAACCAGAGACCGCTAATAGGCAAAGAACCAGAACCGCGAACCGATACTTCCTCATGGTCTACCTCCCTTACGTTTCTCTCACTGAAACCTACAGACCGGTGTTTACTCCAGTTACCACCACCTTTCTCGGGAGATTCCGTACCCAGAATGGCTACTGGCATTATAGGATACTGCACCTCCGGGGTCAACAATAAATTGGTTTTTTCCCTCTGGGCACAACTCTGGCTCCAATCCCTCCCGACACCTTCGAAATTCCACTTAACCACTGAAACCACGAGATTACACGAGATTAACACAGATTTCAAGCCAGTCCCCATCGCTCAAACCGAACCAGGAAGGAATCTTCTGATAATCTGTGGTTACAGAGGTTTAAGGCGGAACCCTTCGAACCACGAGATTACACAAGATTAACACAGATTGAAACCCATCCTTATTGCTGAAACAAAACCAGAAGAATTATCTAGTGATAATCTGTGAAATCTGTGGTTACAGGGGTTTGAGTTCGGGGGAAGGCAAGAGAATCCCGGCCTTGACAATGTCTCATGAGAGAAATATACTACAGGAGGTCAGGCGGGAATAGCTCAGCTGGTAGAGCATCACCTTGCCAAGGTGAGGGTCGCGGGTCCGAATCCCGTTTCCCGCTTTTTCCTTTCTCCTCTCCCATTTACCCCTCCCTCAAAGCTATCAGTTAAGGGTTTTGTTCTTGACATACACCGTTCCCACATCTACGATAGCTTTTAGAAAAGGGGGTAAACAGATGGAGACAAGGACGATGCCCACCGGTGTTGCAGTTCTCAAATGGTATTTTATCATAATCGGAATCCTGTCGATTGCTGGCGGGGTGATACTGCCGCCCTTTGCCGTAGGAATCCTGAGGCTCATTATGGAGGCTTCAGGCGAAGAACTGGCCCCCCTTGCCCTTGCAGGTGGGATGGCGTTTTTGTATGGCTTTCTCGCCGTCTGCTGGGGAGTCCTGCACATCTTTGTTGGCCTATACCTTGGAAGAGGATACGGATGGACAAAGATAGCGGCATTGATAATCGGCACGATTTCAATTCTTTCAGGTGGCGCCATACTCGGGATCTTGTGCCTGTTCATCTACCTCCTGAGCCAGGAATGTAAGGCTTTCTTCCAAACCCAAACTGAAGGGAGGTGAGACAATGGAAACAAGGAGCATTCCAAAGGGTGTAACAGTCCTCAAAATCTATTTTATCATAGTTGGAATTCTCTCAATCCTCATGGGGTTCATACTGCCGCCGATTATGATGGTGGCAATGCGAGCTGCCATGGAGGCCGCTGCTGAGTTCGGCACTACTCCTGTTGCCTTCGGTGGAGTTGGGTTCGTCTGGGGATTCTTCTTCGTCTGCTGGGGGATTTTTGAAATAATCATAGGTCTCCAATTGGGCCAGGGAAGGGGATGGGCAAGAATAGCAGCGATAGTGGTAGGAATACTTTCACTCCCGAATATTCCCATTGGCACAGTTCTAGGGATTTTGTGTCTGGTACATCTGTTAGGAGATGAGGGTAAGGCCTACTTCATGACCTAGCTTGAAAGGAGCCTCACGTAGAGAGAATCTACTTCTGAAACGAGCCTATCCATGGTAAATCTGGGGGAGACCATCTTTTTTCCGGCCTCCCCCATCTTCTTTCTCAACTGATCATCTTCAAGCAGCTTGACAACTTTTTCTGCAAGACCCTTCACATCTCTGGGCGAAGCAAGGAAGCCGTTCACACCCTCTCCGATCACTTCGGGAGTTCCGTCCACTCTTGTTGCCACTATCGGCTTTGACCTGCACATAGCCTCAGCATGAACCATGGGAAGACCTTCCCACAAAGAGGTCAGCAGGAAAACATCAAAGACGTCGACGACCTCCGGCACATCTTCACGCCAACCCAGCAGGTGGAAGACTCCTTCAAGGCCCTTCAAAGACACTGCTCTTCTAACTTCATCCATCAGAATTCCATCGCCAACCATAACGAATTCAACTGCGGGAAATGCTTTGTGCACTATTCCCGCCACTTCCACGAAATCGAGCGGCGCCTTCTGCGGCTTGAAGCAGGAGACGGTGCCGACAACCCGTGAGGATTCCTCAATGCCCAGCTCTTTCCTCTTCGCCCTGGTTTCAAAATCCTTTCTCTCTAGGTGCTCATCCAGTATGGCCGGATTTATCACCGCATACTGCCGAAGGATACCAATCCTTTCCTTCAAACCTTTGCGCACCGTTGATCTGGATACGGCAATCAAACAATCACAAAATCTGGCACAGAATCTCTCAATCAAGACATAGAACATTTTCACTAGCGTGGGTTGACCGTCGTGGAAGGCGAATCCATGTATTGTGTGTATCACTGCGCTTGCCCCGGCTGCCCTGCCTGCAAGCCTCGCAAGGACCCCCGCCTTGGAACCATGGCTGTGAACAACCACATTTCTTCCCATTGCCAACTCTTCAGAAATGATCTTTCCAATCTCAAGAAAGGCCAAGAAATCCAGGACAGGGTGGATTTCACGCTTCAGGCTGGTCAGGAGATGTGTCTCTACACCTTTCAGGCTCAAAGCCTCATCATCAAGCATGCCTCCTGTGCCGGAAACGAGTATGTTCCTGTATCCTTTGAGTCTCCTTGCAGTTTCAATGGCTATTCTCTGGGCGCCGCCCAGCTCGAGTTTGGCGATTACGTGTATTACAACGGGAAGCTCAGACATCCTCAGACACTGTCAGGAGGCACTTGCGAAGCCGGTCGGTTTCCATGTAATGAAAGGCTTCCTTGGAAATCTCGGTGGGATACTCTCCGCTGAAACACGCCGTACAGAAGCTGCGTTCGCCGTTCTTACCTGTGACCCCTGCAAGCAGGCCATCCATCGTCTGATATATCAGCTCATCAGCGCCTATCGTCTCCTTTATCTTTTCAGGCTCCTTATCCCGGGCTATGAAATCCCCCCTGGTTTGCATATCTATCCCATAGGCGCAGGGGTGCCTGAGAGGAGGAGACGAGGAAGCGAAGTAGACCTTTTCGGCACCAGCTTCTCTGACCAGTCCTATTATCTTCCTTGATGTGTTCCCTCTAACCACGGAGTCGTCCACCAGAAGAACTTTCTTGCCCTCGATTTCAGCTCGTATCGGATTCAGCTTCATCTTGATGGACTTTCTTCTTTCCTTCCGTCCGGCCATGATGAAGGTCCTGCCAATATATCTGTTCTTTATGAGCCCTTCCCTGAACGGTATGCCAAGCGCAATCGACAGGGCAAGTGCAGCAGGCTTTGCGGTGTCCGGAACGGGAATGACCACATCAGGAACGATACCCGACTCTTTCACTCCGGAAGCAAGCTCACGGCCAAGTCCCAGACGGGCCTCATACACGCTTATCCCATCAATAATGGAATCTGGTCTGGCGAAGTAAACCCATTCAAATATGCAGGGAGTATGGACGTCCTCTGTGATCCTACGGCAGTACTCTCTGCCGTCGCAGTCTATGAATATGCATTCTCCAGACTGTATATCGCGCCAGCGCTTGTATCCAAGAACATCCATGGTCACCGACTCTGACGCGAAGGCGGAGCTGCGCCCGCGTCTCCCAAAAACGAGGGGTTTTATCCCATGAGGATCTCTAAAAGCCACGATTCCTGCATTCGCTATGGTGGCCACGGCAGAATAGGAACCTTGTGCCCTCTTGAATGTCGCCTCGGTGGCTCTGAAGATGTCCTCCGCACACAGCGAAGGAGAGGATGACCTAGAAAGCTCCTCTGCGAAGACATTGAGCAGCACTTCAGAGTCAGAGGTCGAATTGATCTGTCTTCTGTCTTCTTCGAAGAGCTCGCGGCGCAGATGCCAGTAGTTGGTAAGATTACCATTGTGGGCCATGGCTATTCCGTAAGGAACGTTGACGTAGAATGGCTGAGCATCCTCAGTGCCGCCTCCTCCCGCAGTGGGATATCTTACATGGCCAATACCCATTTGTCCCTTGAGCCTCGCCAGATTCTTCTCGTTGAAAACATTCTGAACAAGGCCATTCCCCTTCTTCAAATTGAACCTATTATCGTAGGTAATGGCTCCCGCCGCATCCTGGCCCCTGTGCTGAATTGTCATGAGACCAAGATAGATTTCGTCTATCACGCTGCGTCTTCCAAGAAGGCCTATGATTCCGCACATGATTACTTCCTCTTCCAGGAGGTCCTTCCGGGACCATCCTCGAGTTTTATTCCAATCTGTTCCAGCCGGTCTCTTATCAGGTCCGCAGCCTTGAAGTTCTTCTCGGCCCGCAAAGCATTCCTTACTTCACAAATATTCTCCAGAAGGAGATCAACCATACTATCCGAAACCTTCTCCTTCTTCGATTCAAAAAGACCAAGAACCCGACCCAACACTCCGATCTTCTTCTGAGCAAGACCTATCAGTCTCGCATCCGCTCCGTCCTTGTGCGCTCTGTTTGCCAGTTTCGCCAGATCAAACAGCACCGAAATGGCCTTGGAAGTATTGAAGTCGTCATCCATGGCAGACTCGAACACCTGTTGTGAGCTTGATATTGTGGCGAAAACCCCTGCTTCCTTGGCCTCAAGAGTCGATGGATCGATCTCTCCATCAGCCCCTTCAAGAGCCAGCGCATTTTGAAGCCTTTCAAGAGCAGACCTGCTGGATGCCAACGTCTCTTCGCTGAACTCTATCTGGCTTCTGTAGTGTGTGGAGAGGAGATAGAGTCTAATCACATCCGGCTCATATTTCTTGAGTAACTCAAGGATGGGGATGAAGTGCCCCGTTGATTTTGACATCTTCTCCCCACCGAGCATCACCCATTCGTTGTGCAGCCAGTATCTGGCAAAAGGCTTACCTGTAGCCGCTTCGCTCTGTGCGATTTCGTTTTCATGATGAGGAAACACAAGGTCCGTCCCGCCGCCGTGAATATCAAAAGTCTCACCGAGATAGTGCATGGACATGGCTGAGCATTCGATGTGCCAGCCTGGCCTACCTCTGCCCCAGGGACTCTCCCACCAGGGCTCGCCCTCCTTGGAAGCCTTCCACAAGGCGAAATCAGCCGGGGATTTTTTTCTCTTGTCGACCGCGACTCGTGCGCCTGAGATGAGATCATCCAGCTTCTTCTTGGAAAGCTTCCCATAATCCTTGAACCTGGAAACCTCGTAGTAAACGTCCCCATCCACCTGGTAGGCAACACCCTTTTCGAACAGCTTTTCTATGAGCGATATTATCTCCTGTATGTGCTGTGTGGGTCGTGGATAAAATGTCGACCTCCTTATACCCAGGGCATCTGAAGCATAGAGATATTCGTCGGCGTACTCAGCTGCAACTCTTCTATAGTCTGTCCCTTGCTGCCTGGCCTTCTCAATCACCTTGTCATCAACATCGGTTATGTTCTGTATGAGAACAACCTGGTAGCCTTTGTATTCGAGGTACCGCCTGAAAATATCGAAAACCATGCAGGCTCGCATGTGACCAATGTGGGGCCTCTCCTGCACGGTCATTCCGCAGAAGTAGATGCCGACATGCCCCTCCTTCAGTGGAGAGAAATCTTCCTTCATTCCCGAGAGTGTGTTATGCAGCGTGATTCCCATGCTCCCTTGAACTCCGTTCTTCGTACTCTGCTCTTCGTACTTTGTACTTGCTTTTTGTCCCCTCTAACGTCGCTTATGATAGCACAAACTAGAATATATGTCACCCCTGCCCAACTGTCAATACAATACCCTTTCCTCCTTCTACTACTCCAATCATAAAGTGCAAAGTACGAATTGCGAGGTACAAATTGCAAAGTACTAAATACTTCGTCCTTGGTCCTCTGTACTTCGCTTTTGGTGCTTTGCACCTCGTACATTGCTCCTCGTACTTCGTGCTTGCTTTTTCACGAACTGTCGAAGAAGGCAGGCAGCTCCGCCCAGGAGCGGTTTCCCATCACCTGGCAGCATGTATTCGAAGGTGAGCTTTGAGATTTTCTCCATTGAATCATCAAGCTGTCGGTTGTCACGGTTGAAAGCCCAAATTGGCTTCATTACCTTTCCCAGGCTGTACAGTACGGTGTTGCCTGAAAAGAGAATTCCCCTCTTTGCCTGGTAAAGACAGATTGAACCTTCTGTGTGCCCGGGAGCATGAATCACCTCCAGACCACCTAGACATTCAATCATATCCCCTCCGGTCAGCCTTCTGTGTACGGGTACTTTCACTAACCTGGAGGATGTGTGTGAACAGAGTCCCAAGATCGAACCATATCCACCATCAGGTCTCTTTCCCTCTATGGATGGTGCATCAAGCTCATGAGCCCAGACCTCTGCCCCGGTGGCGACGGCCACCCTTCCGGCAGAACCCATGTGGTCAATATGAAAATGCGTCAGCACAACTGCCTTCAGACTTGTCTTGCGTATGCCCAGACTGCACAAGTATCGGAGAATTCTAGGACAGTTCCCGGGAAACCCAGTATCAATGAGTATGGGGTCACCATCTACAATCAGATAAGAATTGTTGGGTACTAAGCCGTCTATTCTGTGGACGCCCGGTACTATCTCCATCGATGTTTGTTTATCTGCTCGTTGGTTATGTTTAATACAGCAAAAACTTTGCTCTTTTCAGGACAAGACAGTCTGATCGTTCTCGGAAACCCTTTTCTTTTCTCGAGTATCACTTTCTTCTCTTCTCTTCGGCAGGACTTGAAATCCTTCCAATTGCCAAGGTTCCGCCAATTGCCTCCCAGCTTCTCATATACCCCAACCGTTGTCATTGAATAGTTCTTGGAGAATGTACTGAAGCGTCCCGCAAATATAAAAAAGACAAAAGTCACAACCACGTCCAGAGGCGCCATCTTGAAACCTCGAAAATGTTTTAGCGCATAGTATCCGAGCAAAAGAGCCACAACCAGGAGCACTGTAAGAACGCGCACAAGGACAGGCGCACGGTAAGACCACTCGATGAGCACGTCTCCTTCCACTGTAACCTTCGGCTTCTGACTCTTGCCCCCAGCAAACTGCCTCAAGAACTCATCTGACCTCAACTTGCCCTCTCCTCTTTGTTCCCAGCAGAGACCAGGCTGCCAGCCCCATTAGTGCCGTCCCGGCGATGATGGCACCGAGGATTCCCAGGAGACTAAGCACGGTGACAATCACACCCGCAATCAAAACGCCAAAGAAGATGAAGAGAATCGAGGGCGCGAACCGCACTCCAAAAACGAATGCAGCCACACTTCCAGTCCAGGCACCTGTCACCGGCAGAGGGATCGCAACAAAAAGCATCAGCCCCAGGTATTTGTACCTCTCGACAACTCCTCCTCTCTTCCTCGTCCTTTCAAAGAGCCAGTTGAAGAACCTCTTGAAAGGCGCAAATCTGCTCAGACCTTTTGAGACCCCACCCAGAAGAAGGAGTATGGGAACCACAGGGATCATATTCCCGATAACACATACGATGTAGGCAAGCCACCATTCTATTTTGAAGTAGTTTATGGCAACCGGTATGCCACCTCTCAATTCAAAAATGGGCAGAGTTGAAATTAATAGAGCGCTCACCACTCCCGGCATCCCGCTCTTCTCCAAAGATTCGATCACCCTGTGCCTTGGGTTCTCTCCCTCATTCCCCTCCACCGCAAGAGTGGCGAATGAAATGGACAGCACGAAGGCTGCAACAACAAAACCAAATAGAACTACTTTAAGCATGGCAGACCACAGATGTGAGATGCAAGACTTAAGACTCCGTTTTCAAGTCGTGGGTATTTTACGATAAACAGCCAACAACTGCAATCAGTTTCGTAATGCCAAGGGAGCATTGTCATTGCGGGACTCGCGGAGCGAGTCGAAGCACCCATTAAAAGGCACCTTGTCAAGGCAAAAAG
>SOJN01000062.1 GCA_004376575.1 candidate division TA06 bacterium
CAAAATGTCAAATGTCAAGCCTGTCCTTCGAGTATTCGGAGGGCACCGTCCCCAAGGTGTGAGTGTAAGTTATTGTATTGCAACGTACAACAGAACTGGCCTAGAAAGCTAAAAACTCAAAATGTCAAATGTCAAGCCTGTCCTTCGAGTATTCGGAGGGCACCGTCCCCAATAGCAGGTGGTGGTTAAGATGGTTGACAAGTACTATGATCTTCGGGCAGAAGAATACGAGGAGATCTATCTGCGGGACGATCCGGTCCGTCAGAGTGAACAGGCAGCCATTGCTACGGCGATGAAAGAAACCCTGTCCGATCGCCGAGTTCTTGAAGTCGCCTGCGGCACAGGCTTCTGGACCGAGATTGTCGCGAGGGTGTGTGAATACGTAGTGGCTATCGATATGTGACCAGAGGTGCTCACTATCGCCCGAGAGAAAGGGCTGCCGCCTGATAGAGTGGAATTCAGCGAAGGCGATGCTTATTCGCTGGAGTCGGTGTCGGGGACATTCAATGCGGGGCTCGCCAGCTTCTGGCTTTCCCATTTCCCGAAGGCTCGAATCAATCGGTTTTTGCGCGGGTTCCATGAGAGGATAGGCATTGATGCAGTTGTGTTTATGGCTGATAATGTATACGTGCCTGGCATAGGCGGAGAAGTGGTTAGGCGGCCTGGGACAGAAGATACCTTCAAGTTGCGAGAACTCTCTGACGCCTCAAAACATGAGGTGCTCAAGAACTACTACGGCGCCAGGGATCTGAATAACATCTTGTCACGCTTGTCAAGTGACCTTCAGGTACACGTGGGCAGGTGTTTCTGGTGGGTCAGATATGTGGTCGTCTGAGCCTCATATAAGGCCTCATTTCGAAAAAATAGACCTTGACCGATTGCAGGGCGTTTGTATAGTGGGGTATCGAAAACTACTCTTGGTATTGATGCTGTTCTGATGCAGTTGGAGATTTGGTCTCCGGTGTGTGATAATCTTTCTTGGGCCAGGGAAAGGAGATCCATATTATGGGAAACGGAAGAGTAAATATCGGCAAAGAAGTTTATGATTTTACCCTGAAAGACCAGAACGGGAAAGAGTTCAAGTTGACGGATTTTGCCGGCAAGACGGTGCTCATCTCTTTTCATCCGCTGGCCTGGACAGAGGTGTGCGCCATGCAGATGAAGGCTCTGGAGGAGAATAAGGAAACCTTTGACTCACTGAACACTGTCGCAGTAGGGGTAAGCGTTGATACTGTTCCATCGAAGAGGGCCTGGGCTGAAAATCTGCAGATAGAAAATACTCGTCTTCTGTCAGATTTCTGGCCCCACGGCGGGATTGCAGAGCTCTATGGCATTTTTAGGGAAGAGGAAGGATTCTCTGAAAGGGCGAATGTCGTCGTGGATGAAAATGAGAAGGTGGTGTTTTTCAAATTGTATGATATGGACAAAGCGCCAGACTTAGATGAAATAATAGATTTTCTCAAGCAGCGGAAGAAAGCTTGATGTTGCACCTCATCTCCGCCCAGGGGCCCACACTCTTGTTGATGAGGTGATCAGGTGAGATCAAAGAAACAGCAACATCGAGGCAACATGAAGTGGCCGCCCTCCCGTGTGGAATGGGCGGCCACCTTTTGATAATCAAGATCGTTCACTATCTGACAAGAGTCAACTTTCTGGTTGCTGAATTGTCTCCCGCCGTGAGCCTGACGAAGTAAACTCCGGCTGGCGTTTTTTCTCCTGAGTCATCAATTCCGTCCCAGCATGTCGTATGATTTCCTGCCAGGGTCTTGCCAGTTGCCAGGTTCTTCACAAGCCTTCCCGCAGTGTCAAAGACTGAGAGGTCTATTTCCGAGGAAGTACTTACCGAGTAGTAGATGGATGTAGAGGTACGGAAAGGGTTGGGGAAACCATGTCTTAGTGAGAACTCCGGCCTGAGATGTTCGGTGATCTGTTCCTCAACGCCTGTTGACGGTTCCCATAGCCATTTGAGTATCCTTGCCATCACCGTATCCTGACCGGCATATATTGAAACCTGGTGTATTGCTTCGAACGGAAATCCGAAGTAGACAACCTTGTATATGCCAGAATCATACTTGATTGCCGAAGCGCCACCAAAGGTGGTGTAGTAGAAACACGAATCGGCACCAGGGTTTGGCGATATTCTGTCTTCCGAGTCAGCATTGCCTGCGCCCCCGCTCCCCTGTAGAACAAGTCTGAGTGTGTCGCCTATCTCATCTCCAGGAACGCCAGTGCACAAATTGTTGTCTGCGTTTTCAGTCACGAAGTCCGCGTGGAGCCTCTCCTGGTAGAAGGGAGTAGATGACAGGGCACTTCCGAGGTTTTGACTGCTGATGAAGAACTTCCCGCCGGCGTCAAGAAATACCCCGAGTCTGGTAGTGTCTTCGTCTGAGAGAATCGTTGGGGAAGCATCGTTTCCCGTGAACCAGATAGCCACCTCGTGGTCGTCCAGACTGTACGGTCCTGACACTGGAAGCGACCCCTGGGTCTCAATCTCCCATTCGTCGTAGAGCCCCACCAGAGTGTCCAGAGCCGTTTTGTAGTAGCTCTCGTAGGTTGCGCCTGCGTCATCGTCAACAAGTATTAGAGACGGCTGACCGATAATCATGGATATCGAGTCGTCTTCATCGAAATTCTCTGGTACCGCAGTTATGTTCAGGTCAAGCTGGGTCCAGTGTGGCTCTCCTGCCACAAAAGTGAAGGTTAGCGGATCAGCAACGTTGGTTGCCGTGGAATCTTTGAGCATGAGACCTATGTAAGAAGTTGAGTCGATTATACTAATGGTAGTATCACCAGTGCTCAGTGTCACGGTGACACTGTCGGCATCGGCCCACGCCGCACTTGCTTTCAATGTCAGGATGAGGTCCGCTGTTTCGCCCACTTCGACTCTTCCGTCGTTGTCACCTCCGACACTGTCAACGACCTGATAATCCTGGATTGTTACCATCGAGTATTGGCTCGAGGTGATCGCGGCGAACACGTCTATCCGGCCCGCGCCATATACGTTGTCCTTCCCCGGACTCCCAAGCTCAACCGCATTCATCTGAAGCCTCTGGCAGATGATTTCAGGCGTCTGCATGGTGTCGGCCGAGAGGATAAGACACATGGCACCGCCGAGGTGAGGAGTGGCAGCAGAGGTGCCGCCAAAGCTGGGTGTGTATCCGGTGTTGTTAGTACGACTCAAACTCGGAACATCTGTGGGAGCACACACGTCGGGTTTCAGAAGCCCCATCTGATTTCCATCGTCCCAGGGGTAGTCCTGATAATAGACAGGAAAGTCGGTACGCTCCCAGGCTGCAGGGCCTCTTCCCGAATAGCTCTTGATAATGTCCGTGTCCTCTACTGCGCCACAGCCCATTGTTGAACTGACATCCCCTATCAGTGTCTGATCTGGATGAAGCCAGGCTGCGGGGCAGTTTCCAGGAGTGGCTATGTTATAGGGTATTGGATACGTACCTTGCAGGTGTCCCTGATTACCGATGGAGTTTGCCCTTATCAATCCAGCTGCAAGTTCAGCCACTGCCTGGTCGCGCCAGGCTACATAGTCGGGATCCATCGGATACTTCCAGCTGTACGAACTGCTGATCACATCCGCCCCCTGGAGAATGGCAAAATCTGAGCCCATCCAGATTGTGCTTTCAGTGCCGCCAATCCTAAGGCACATAACAGTGGCGTCTGGCGCAACCCCGGTCTGAGTCCCTGCTGTTCCGTCACCAGCCACAATACCAGCGCATTGAGTTCCGTGTCCACTTAGATCCATCGGGTCATCGTCATTATCATAGAAATCATATCCGTGGTGGGGATACAGTAGACCGCCATCCCACAGGTGGTCTGCAAGGTCGACGTGGTTGTAGTTGACGCCACTGTCGAGTATTCCAACAAGGACGCCTGCGCCTGTGATCCCCAGATCCCAGACCTGAGGTGCGTTAATCTTCTGGACTCCCCAGCCTGTATCCGTGGCGGTGATGAAGAATGGGTTATCCTCGTTAACGTTCACGTCAAAAAGAAATTCATCGGGTATGATTTCGTCCCAGTCGATGCTTCTAACACCCTCAAACAGTATTGATTCCTCTATTACTTCTTTTGTCATGTATGCGTTGATGCCATTTACGCCAAGAAGGACCCGAACGTCGAACACCCTGCCAGCCTGTTCCTGTTCTGCAAGAAATCTCCTCAGCTCGGCCTGTGTCTCTTCTGCGACTCGCCCCATTTCAGATATTGCCCTTTCTCTTCTTTCTTTTCTGCTAAGGCCCTGTGCCTTCCTGATGAGTCTGGCGTAATCCGCAGTTCTATCCATCATTATATTTACTCTTATTTTTTCATCCGTGTCTGCTTTCTCCATCACTTTTGCCAGGTCATCAGTTATCCCCACAAAAGCGCTCGAATTAGGCGCCAACATGGAGACAGCGACAAGAACTGAGAATAGAGCGACAAAAAATCTCATCTTCCTTCCTCCCGTTTTACAGGTTTGTTACCTCAAATGCAGGACCTTTATCGACTCACAGAACTCCGATGTGTACATCCGACAGAAATAGACACCAGCCGGCATTCTGTTACCCGCGGAATCAACTCCTTTCCACATTGCCCGATAGTATCCCGGCTCAAGAGTCTCGTCGACAATCTCTCTTATTAGCCGTCCAGCAGCGTCATGGACTGCCATTCGCACGCGGCACTTTTCCGGTACCTGGTAGGATATCCACGTTTTACTCTCAAAGGGATTGGGGGTGGCCTGGCCGAGACTGAACACCTGTGGTAGGTGTACTCTTTTCATCTCTTCGATTCCAACCGCTATGATGTTAAAGAAGTAATAGGTGGTAGGAGCATCGGCCGGGTCTGTGCTTGAATTCGCGGGGTCGGAGTTATCTGATGCAGAAAGGTAAAAGTTAACAGTCACGCCGCTGATTTGAGCAGGTATCTGTGCATGGAAGCTGTCTGGGGCCGTTGCCGAGTCCATCAGCACTGCGGACCATCCACTATCAGGGGTAACACGGAAATGAAGAGTCGGTGAGGAGACCCCGCTCAAATCTGTGATCATCGAATATATGTCAAAGGGGCCCTGATAAGAAGTGTCGGATATCGTGGTAGTATTGGAGAACTCCGGAGGGGTACAGTCAACAGTGAATGAAAAGGGGTGGTCCTGGTATCCGCTCCCCACTTGATCATCGTCAAAGGCCTGTACTCCCCAGAAATAGATGCCATCTTCGAGTCCAGTTGGGAATGAGTATGTTGTGTCAGTCAACGAGTCAACAACAACCGGGTCTACGGTGAATGCGGAATCCCTGGCAAGCGTAAGTTCATAGGTGCCGCTGTCCCCCGCAGTTGTGGTCCACAGGAACTGAGGTATGGTGTCAGCAAGGAGAGCCTCGTCTGCTGGTGATATAAGGATCGGAGCAGCCGGAGCGCCGATGACTGCTATCCCGCCAGTGTAAGGGAAAGAGTTTTGAGCAGTCGCAGTAATGTCCATATCACCCTTGGTAATGGGATTCACGTCCAGGTTGATAAGCCCTGCGCCATCCGTGTAGCCGCTGGCGTACACCTCCGCACCTTTCCTGGCGCACACAAGGGCATCACGAACAGGTACAAGCTGAGATTCAACGTAAACGCTCAGCTGTTGCGGTCCTCTTCCGATTGTATCCTCGTGGGTCACAGCCAGGGGCTTTGGCGTGTCTGTCAGAAGCGGCAGCTCGGGGTCTCCGAGTATGTTCATGAAGAAGAACTCCTGTGTCGTTATCTCGGCGGTATCAGGATCCGAGAGAGGGAAATATTTCTCCATATGGAGCTTTCCATAGTTGCAGGCCTGCTGGAAATGGTAAGCCCCTTCCTCGAATATCCCCCTGAAGATTCCGATAGCGAGTGAATCATTCCAGAAGGAGTAACTCACGTCCGTGGCCCCGAAGTAACCCGCGGATCCATTATTTTGCAGGAGGAAAGCCTCACCCATGCACTCCTGAGCTTCGTCAAAGAAGGCATTCGCAAGGCAGGTGGGCGCAATCACTATAGGACAGCTTCTCGCGTTTTTCAGGGTGTCGACATGTTCGGTAGAGAGTATATTGAAATGTCCATCTGTCCACCAACCGTCCTGGCCGCCGTGTCCTCTGAAAACGAGAAAAGTCCTGCCTTGATTAAGGGAATCAGAAATGTCCTGTGGGGTGGCAAAACCCGGTGGACTGCTCCCCTCGAAGAGCGTATCGACCTGAGTATATCCACTGGACAGCATTATGTTTCTGATTGTCCGACACGTCCTTTGGAATATTCTTCCGGATTGCTTCACGCCAACCGTTGAAGCGTGCTCAAACCAGATCGTGTTTGTGCTGTCTGGAGTGACCTCATAGTCCAGCAGCTTGGCTACAACAACCGAACACTCTTCGGCTGAGTTGACAGGCAGCCTGCCGATAAAGAGGTCGGAGAATATGTCATCGCCGGCCACCAGAGAGAAGCAGTGATCGGTTCCGAATTCAAAGTAATAGCCCCACGGCGGGGGGTAAATCCCTGGATGCATGCCAGTCGGAAGGAATTCCACGTCTCCTGCAAGCAGGACGTATTCTGGGGGAACTGGCCAGGATTCGTAAGCATTTCTGATGTGATCGTGTATGGCGGCACTGTCGCCTGGGGGAATTTCAGAGAGTTTTGTCAACACCGTGGGTAATCCCTTCTGGCTTTTCCAGTCGGCGAGAGGCTGTATTGCAGAAGCGAAAGTATCTGCCGTAATTATCAGGTAGGATCCGGGATGCTCTCCAGTGGGCCTGTAGTTAAGGATGAAATCCTTCTGGAGGAGTTGAAATGCTTTCGTGCCTGTATCGGTTCTTCGAAGTACATTCTTATTCGAGTGGCCGTCAAAAGTTACCTTTACGCGCATCCGTGTCGCCACTCTGATTTTGCGTTTCACGGGATTGAACTGAATGGGATAGACAGAAACTTGAGCCATCCTGAGATTTCTGAGTATGCAGGGGTCTCCAACAGCCACCCTGTTTTCTGGAAGATACCTGTCTCGGGAATACGCGCCCAGATTTATGGTGAATGTTTGAGGCTCCTCTACCAATTCAGGCAGTGGTTTCTGGACTGGATAGATATTGTAGCCATCCAGTTCTATGTACTCTGCCTCGACCAGTTCTGCCGTGAGAGAGCTTGTCGTAGGCAGGGAGAGCCATCTTGCGTATACCGGCAGTCCGGGCTCTCCAATTCTTCCGGCAGTGCCAGCTCCGGTCAGAGACAGCTTCTGGAAGAGCTGCCCATTGTCGGTAACATCCTCTACCCATATTCTGGGAACGTATATCTCGAGTATGCAGCCAGATGCCGAAGACTCAACAAGCTCAATTCTTGGATCTGGCACCGCGGAGTAGTCGGTATTGGTCCAGAAAGCGCTGGTAGGACCTGCTGTCAATAAAAAAGCGGCCGCAAGCGCGGCAACCACAGACAAAGCTCTATGCATGCTTCTTTCCTTTCGCTGTGTAACAGAGTACCTCCCTGATAGAAATTCTATATATATTATGGCAGATGTCAAGCTTTAAGGTGGATCAAGCTTGCCCAGTCGACAATTGAGCCCGGGCTTCGGTCAAAGACTCCTCAAACGGAGAGAGTTCAATTGTGTGGTGATGCAACCGAGGACCGACTGTTCACATTTGTGCCCAGGCCGGTGAAGCCGGAGTAATCTGGGTATTGCGTCTTTCTAACAATTTGGCATTAAGTCGCTTACACTGATTACATTATGTAATCTATGAACACGCCTTCAGAAGCGCTGAGAATCACAGTATCTTAAGAATGGACTTTAAGGAACCACCGTTCTCATCGGGGTAACAGTGATTTAGAGGTTCAAAACCACAACAAATAGTGGTTACGTTCCTCAGGCATACAACATTTTGTATTTTCTTCTTGACAGGCGAAGATGTGAGTGCTACACTTTCAGATGGATGGGAGGGGTTTGCTCAGGCTAAATTGCGTAACCACTTAGACTTATGCGGAATATCTCCGTTCATCCTTGTGGCCTGAGCAGAGACAGTCAATAAATGTTTGGGAGGCACATAGAGATGACAGTCAAAACCGAATCCAAGGTTAATCTATCCTCAAACGCTCTGGCGGTTCTGCAAAGGCGCTATCTGGAAAAAAGCAATAGCGGAGAGGTGATCGAAACGCCGGAACAGATGTTCAGAAGAGTTGCGAAAAACATCGCCAGTGCAGACGGAGCATTTGGTTCTGAAAAGGATGTGCAGAGAAGCGAAGAGGAATTTCTCGATATGATGACCTCATTGGAATTCCTTCCAAACTCGCCGACTTTGATGAACGCGGGGAGGGACCTCCAGCAACTTTCAGCCTGTTTTGTTCTTCCGATAGAAGACTCTATGGAATCGATATTTGAGGCTGTCAAGAATACAGCCCTCATACACAAGAGTGGTGGTGGCACCGGATTTTCCTTTTCCAGGATAAGACCAAAGAACGATGTTGTCCGTTCTACCAGTGGAGTTTCTAGCGGTCCAATATCCTTCATGAGAGTGTTTGATGCTGCTACAGAGGCGATAAAGCAGGGGGGGACGAGGAGAGGCGCGAACATGGCGATACTCAGGGCAGACCATCCTGATATCCTGGAGTTCATAACCTGCAAACAGGACAGTGACCTCTTGAACAACTTCAATATTTCGGTAGCTCTGACAGATGCTTTCATGAAAGGATTGGAGAGAAAAGAGAAATACGACTTGTTGAATCCGAGAACGAAAGAGGTGCTTGGAAGCCTGGATGCATCCGACGTTTTCCAACTCATCGCAGAGAACGCGTGGAGGAATGGCGACCCCGGAGTAATCTTCATCGACAGGATAAACCAGTTCAATCCCACGCCGCACGTCGGAGAAATGGAATCGACCAATCCGTGTGGAGAGCAACCACTATTGCCCTATGAATCATGCAACCTGGGCTCGATAAATCTTGGCAAGATGATGAGAGGAGATGAGATTGACTGGCAGAAGTTGGGGGAGACCGCGCACAAGGCGGTCCATTTCCTGGACAATGTCATAGAGATGAACAACTACCCCATACCTGAGATAAAGGAGAAGACACTTGCCAACAGGAAGATTGGTCTTGGCGTCATGGGGTTTGCCGATGTGCTAGCGAGGATGTGGGTGCCCCACGATTCACGGGAGGCTGTAAGGATTGCGGAGAAAATCATGAGTTTCATAGGGAAGGAGGCCAGGGCTGCCTCAGTTGAGCTGGGCAAGAAACGTGGTTCTTTTCCCAATTTTCAAAAGTCGATTTGGAAAGGCAAGTATGAAGCCATCAGAAACGCGGCCGTAACTACCATAGCACCCACAGGAACGATTTCAATGATTGCGGATTGTTCAAGTGGCATAGAGCCATTTTTTGCGCTTTGCTATGTAAAAGCCGTGATGGAAGGGAGTAGACTCCTTTATGTGAATAGGACTTTCGAGAATGTCATGAAGGAGAAGGGGTTATATTCGGAGGAGTTGTTCAATGAAGTTGCGGAAAAGGGCTCCATAAAAGATATGGAAAAGGTGCCGAAAGATATTCGAGAAGCATTTGTTACAGCACTGGATATCGCCCCTGAATGGCATGTCCGTATGCAGGCAGCCTTTCAGAAACATACTGATAACGCGGTATCCAAGACGATAAACTTCCCAAACAATGCGACTGTGGATGATGTCAAGGATGCCTACCTGCTCGCCTACAAGCTCGGATGCAAAGGGATTACCGTCTACAGAGATGGAAGCAGAGATGTACAGGTTCTCAACATCGGGCAGAAGGAGAGACAAGCCAAGCCAAAGGGCCCCAGGCCACGACCTGTTTTGACAGTTGGGTTGACAGAGAAGATCAAAACTGGTGACGGTACACTCTACCTGACTGTAAACGAAGATGACACAGGCCTGTGCGAGGTATTCACGAACATTGGAAAGGCGGGGGGTAATGCTGCTGCTCAGTCAGAGGCTATCAGCAGATTGATCTCTCTTGCGCTCAGATCGGGCGTAGATGTCAAATCCATAGTCAGGCAGCTTAAGGGAATATCCGGGCCATCGCCTGTTTGGGACAACGGTGACCTGATACTCTCAGCACCCGATGCTATTGCCAAGGCTCTTGAAAGATACCTGAAGCGGAAAGAGGTGCCGGACTTGTTCAGGGAGAAACTGGTCGAAGGTCTTCGCGATTCGGTGGGTAAGAAAGCGGATGACGAGAAGATGAAGAGAACTATGGAGAATCGTGCGAACATTTGTGCAGAGTGTGGTTCTATAATGGTTTTCGAAGAGGGTTGCATGAAGTGCTACAACTGCGGGTTCAGCAGATGCTATTGATGGTCTGTCTCAAAACGCCCATTACTGTCAGGGAGAAGACTGAGAGTAGGTTTGCGATTCCAGGCCCAGGGTTAAAGAATGAGCTGATTGCGTTGTGTACGAGGGCTTCCGCTCACTTGTTGAAGATTGTATGCGGTTGTTCCGTCATTCCCGTGAAAACGGGAATCCAGGGCGAGGCAAAATCACTGGATTTCTGCTTCCGCAAGAATGACAAACCGGATAAGGTTTCAAGATAGCCGCACCACGGGAGAGAACACTTGCCGATTAAACCCGACTCATGGATAAGAAGAATGGCTCTGCAGAAGGATATGATAAAACCATTTGCGGAGAGAAACGCGGACGGATCTGTGATCTCCTATGGACTCTCTTCATACGGATATGATGTGCGGATATCTGATGATTTTAAGATATTCAAGGGGAACGGCATCCCTGTTCTGGATCCCAAGTCGCTCCCAGAGAGTGCTTTTGAATCCGTGAAGTCCGATCACTGCATCATACCCGCCGGGTGTTTTGTGCTGGGAAGATCAGTGGAGTATTTCAAGATACCCAGAAACGTGCTCACCATTTGCCTTGGTAAATCAACCTATGCAAGATGTGGCATAATAGTGAATGTTACACCGTTCGAACCAGAATGGGAAGGGTTTGCCACCATTGAGATATCGAATACTTCTCCGGTCGAGACCAAAATATATGCGAACGAAGGGATCGCTCAACTTATCTTCATCGAATCTGATGAAGTGTGTGAAGTCTCGTACGCAGACAAGAAAGGGCGCTACCAGGCCCAGAAAAAGATAACGTTGCCAAAAACGGACAGGCGGAAAGAACCTTGACATTCGGAAAGGAGATGACGCAATACGTTTTGTGATCTGTCGAGGTGAGCAAGAGTTATGTTCGGGCACGGTGATGCAGTGAGCATCAGTGCAGGGCAAAGCCTCTGGAGATTTACAGGTACCTCGTGAATAAGTGTTGTTATCTGCAATTCGAAACGCCGGACAATGGCGTATCATAAAGGAGGCCGACTATGGCAAAACGTAGTACTCACAGACGCATACAAGGCCGCATTGCCGGTCGCACCGGTCGTCGCGAGGTGCCGATTAAGGGCCGACGCAGGTTGGATGTCAAAAAAGGACACCGGGCGACTGAGATTGAGCGCAGCGGTTCTCGAGCTGGCATTCAGAAGTCCTTGAGCCGACTTAAAACCCAAAAGGGAGTGAAGAGAGAGCTTCTGGTGCCGCAAAAAGATCTGAGCAAGGCCAAGGAAATAGCCCAGAAGAAGGACATGACTGTTCTAATACAGAATCTCTCACGGTCTCGTAGACGGATAGTCAAAAGAAGCCGATAGCTGGCGCCATCAAAGCTTGAGATTCTAAGGTGTCCACGGTTCGCGCCGATCTCAGTCACCAGGAGTCTGACAGAACAGGAGTCTCCTCAGCGTGCATTGGAAAAGGAAAACAGCGATAGCGAGTGCTTGGGCGACGACCATACTGGCTGTTTTGACAGCCATATATGTCATTCTTACATTCCATCTGGTCTCAGAGATGCGAGAGCAAACCAGAATAATAGCAAGAAGCTATCAAGAGCTTCTTAGGCCGTTTCTCAAGATCAGACTAGATCCCCCTGAATTCTTCCGGGAGCCACATGACCGGTATCCCTTGAAAACAATGACTGTTTGTATCTGGGTTAAGAACGACGGAAACACCCAAGCACGAATTGTGCTCGGTGGTCTCTATCCTTGGTCCCTGGATAAAAGGGACCTTGACGTGAGGGATTCTCTTCTCAGTGTAGACAGTAAGTTTGGCAAGTTTTCCGATGATACGTCCCGCTTCTCCAGATACGTGCCTCCACGGGACTCAGTCAGCATCATCGGTGTTTACGAGAACACGCCGTCTTTCTCAAGGTCTGACGGTGTGTTTTTCATACATGCTTTGATGCTCTACAGAGATACATTTGAGTCATATCACGATGCGTATTATGTCTTCAAAATCAAGACAGATTGGAAGACAGGCGCCCATGCATGGTATCGGGCAATGTGTGATTTTCACGATTATGACCCCATTGAAATCGAAAACATCTCTGCGAAGTTGGGATTCAAAATAGATGAGCTGCGATGATGATGAGCGATTCTGTCTGAAATGTGACATCTTCCGCAATTGGACTCTGAAGATAAGCATTTCTGTCTGAAATCCGCAGCGCTCGACACACAGGAGGCGTGAAATGGCAGAGAAGAAACTGACTGAGGCTGAAGAGCAGGAAGTAGAACAGACAAGAGACAAGCTGCTCCAGTCAGTTAAGAAGTAGGACCCAGACGAATTCACTCATCTGACCAAATGGTATGCTGGAAAAACGAATAACGTTGTCAGAAGATTTGTTGAGCACCATCTGTCAGAGGAAAAGGATGACTTACATAAATCCCAGGAGGTCAGTTCACAGAAAGTGGCTGAAGCTGTAGAAAAGCTACTGCAAGACAAATATGGGATGAAGGGTGAGCCTAGTGGGGGAGAGGGAGATGCAAACGTGGTGTATGTCTACAAGATGGTGCCACATACTGAGCCTTGAGACGGTGCATTAGACAGGACGTACGGGGACAGGCAGATAATCTTCCACTTTTGACCCTCGATTGGCGGCGAAAACGCAAAACGCAAGGTTTGACCCCAATGGCCACACTGCAACCAGCAACATCCAACGCTTACAGCTCACCACACACCCCTGCCGGCACCCCAAAAAGGCATTGCCAGGCGCAGAAACGCATAACCTTTCCAAAGACGAAGTAGGCAGGGCGTGCCAGACATGGAAAAGGAGAGGGCTGTAAGAGAATTGCCGGGTCCTCGGGAGAACGATAATTTTCTACTTGATATCCACGGACAAACCATATATTATATAAACGTTTTTGAAAAAACGGTTATCTGATTAACAGAAAGGAAGGGACATGAAGCCATGGCTCAAGACGCGGTATGAAGTTCTGCGTAGAGAGTTTAAAGACAGAACCTTTCGGTCTAGTGACGCAACTCGAGTCTTGAAGGCGGGACCCATCGGGGACAGCCGGCAGCAGGTCAACATCGCACTTTCGCAGCTTAGAAAAGCCGGGCTGGTAGACGCGCAACCAGACCCTGGAGATGCTCGCAAGAGGCTCTATAGACTGAAGAGCGAGGTGGAGATGATTTCCGAGAGTTTCTCGCAGTTGTCTCGGGGAGACCTCGATGCCTTGCTTAAAAAGGCAGCGGACCTGATTCGTACGCGGGTTGATTACGCCTTCATCTTAGTACTCTTGTTCTATAAGCGAATCAGCGACAAATGGGACATGCAGTTTGAGAAGGCAATGGCTGATGCCAAAGCTGATGGGTTGAGCGAGAGGGAGGCCGAACGAGAGGCAGCCGTTGCTACTTACCACGATTTCGACATTCCGGCAGAGTACCTCTGGGAAGGTATTCGCAAAGATCCCGCGCGAATTCCCGAGGCATTCTCGAAAGCAATGAAGATACTGGCTGAGCGGAATCCCGAACTGAGAGACGTATTCGAGAATGTAGACTTCGTTCAGTTCACGACCGATCGGGAGAACGCCGAAATCCTGCGGCAACTGGTCGAGTTGTTCAGCAGCCAATCCTTGCGTCATGTGTCACCTGACCTTCTCGGCGATGCTTATGAATGGATTCTTGGCTACTTCGCGCCTCAGAAGGCGAAGGAGGGCGAGGTGTACACTCCGCGGGAGGTAATCAAGCTGCTTGCACACATACTCAGTCCCAAGGCTGGCGAAAGTGTCTACGATCCTGCGCTTGGTTCTGCCGGTATGCTCATCACGTCGTACCAGCATCTTAAGGATCAAAATGAGAAGGCGGCAAAGGAACGGCTCTTCTTGTTTGGACAGGAGGTGAACCGCAAGACCCTGGCTCTGGCAAGAATGAACCTCTACATCCACGATATCCGTAACGTACAGCTCGTTGCAGGTGACACGTTGTACTATCCCAAATTCAAGGATGGTGACAGCCTGAAGGTTTTCGATGTCGTGATGGCGAATCCACCCTGGAACCAGGACGGGTACCCTGAGGAAAGCTTAAAGAAAGGCGAGTTCTGGCGCGAACGCTTCTCCTGGGGTTATCCGACGAAGCAGTCCGCGGACTGGGCGTGGATTCAGCACATGCTGGCCTCAACCAATCCAAAGAAGGGCCGGGTCGGGATAGTGATTGACAATGGCTGCTTGTTTCGCGGTGGAAAGGAGAAATCTATCCGTGCGGGGGTTGTGAAGGCAGATTTGCTTGAGGCAGTGGTTCTCTTGCCGGCAAAGCTGTTTTACAATACTGGCGCACCCGGTGCCGTTCTCTTTTTCAACAAGCGTAAACCCTCTGCACGCAAAGGCAAGGTCCTATTCATCAATGCCAGCGGCGAGTATGAGCAGCACCCCCACGTTCGCAAGCTCAACCGTCTGGGTGAGGCGCACCGACACAAGATAGCAAACGCCTTTCAGACTTTCCAGGAGCTTGAGGGATTCTCACGTCCAGTTTCCATTGAGGAGTTGCAGAAGAACGACTTCAACCTGAACGTCACTCTATACGTCTTCCCCGAAGAGGAAATCGAAGAGATTGATATCTCAAAGGAATGGAAAGAAATCCAAAGGACTGAGAAGGAGCTTCAAGAGGTCGAGAAGAAGATAGAGGGATATCTCAAGGAGCTCGACTATGTTTAAGCCGAACTTCCGGTACACCGAAAAGATGGTGAGCGATCTGACCCAAATCGCTGCAGCCAGAGAACTCATCCTCAATTCTCCTTTCATTCCTCAATGGAAGGTGGCCCTTCGTCGAGAAACGATCATAAGAAGCGCGCATTCTTCCACTGCTATCGAGGGGAACAAGCTGACCTTAGAACAGGTCACTGATTTGGCGGATGGCCGTGAAGTCATTGCAAGCCGTAAGGACAAGCAGGAAGCCTTGAACTATCTCTCCGTGCTCGAAAAGATTGACAAGCTGACAGACGGAAACAAAATCACAGAAAAGAATATCCTGAACATACATAAGCTGGTGACCGAACGGACCCTGAACAATCCGTCCGATTGCGGTGCATATCGCAGCCGGTATGTTGTTGTCGCAAGGGGAGTAACAGGCGAGATTATCTTCAGGCCTCCTTCAAACACAGATGTTCCTGAGCTGATGAGGGACTTGATTGATTGGCTGAATTCTCCTGGGGCCAACTCCTTTGATCCCGTTATTGAGGCAGGCATAGCCCATTATGAATTCGTAAGAATCCACCCTTTCATTGATGGGAACGGTCGAACGGCAAGAGTAGTCGCAACCCTGATACTCTACCTCCGGGGATTCGACGCCAAGCAGTTCTTCTGCCTCGACGATTACTATGACACAGACAGAGTATCTTACTACAGGGCGTTGCAGACAGTAGACCAGAAAACTCTTGATACAACCCGTTGGCTTGAGTATTTCGTCGAGGGCGTCAATGCAAGCACCCTGGCCGTGAAGGAAAGGATTGTGAGGCTTAGTTCTGAAAGATTGAGAACTACGAAGAAAGGCCAGATTCCACTAACAGAAAGGCAGATGAGAATTGTGGAGAAGCTGGCTCAAAGTAGTGGGATCAGGATCGGCGAGGTAGCCAGCATGTTCAAAGTTACGCGCCAAGCAGCGCTCAAGGAGATGAACAAGCTGGGGGAGTTGGGGGTCGTCAAACTCGTGGGAAAAGGCCGGGGAGCGCACTATGTGCTGCAGTGAGGTTGGTTGTCGTTTAGGTTGTCATTTAGGTTGTCATTTCGGCTGGCGAAGGACAATGAAAACTGGATCTGGGTCGTGCCAGATTCGAGGAGGTTGTTAAATTGTTGTTTTCTGAAAGATACGGACACAAGGAAGTGAACCAGTCGCTTGGGCGTGAAGAAATGCCCGATCATCTAAGAACGAGGATATGGAACGTCTTCTACGGCAATACATTCGAGTTTATGGACAGCAACGTGCACGACGACATATCGCCCACGTCCTGTGATTTCGCAGATTTGCTCTGGGACAAGTTTTTCAAGGGCGACCAACAGTCTTTCGTCTACATGTTACCTGCCAATAGGATCAAGAATATCAAGGAGAGGTTTTTCCAACTCGAATGGCATGAGGTGTATGACTTTATCGAATTCTTTGCAGCTCATTGGGCAGATCCTGCCCGGCTAAGAATTCTTGTCCTGCACCTACTCAATCAAGTGTTCGGACAAGAAAGAGTGCCCTATCGCATCATAGACAACACAGTCACTCCTTTGACGTCTGAAGAGGAGGTCAGGGAGGTTGAGCAAGCTTTAGGACTTCCAGAGAAGTTCAAACCCGTATGTAATCACCTTGAAAAGGCTCTGGATCACTATTCCGACAAGAAAGATCCGGACTACAAGAATTCAATAAAAGAATCCATATGTGCAGTGGAATCTCTGGTTCAAATCCTCCTCGGTAAGAAGGGAACACTGGGGGACCTGATAAAGAAGCTGTCTATTCACCCTGCAATGAAGGAAGGCTTCGACAGACTCTATGGGTGGACAAGTGACGAAGGCGGAATAAGACACGGTAAGTTCAATGAAGAATTGTCTGCTGGCGAACCAGAAGCCAGATATATGCTTGTAACATGTAGCGCATTCATAAACTACGTGATTGCCAAGCTTGATGCGAGCGGCAAGACGTGATCGACACTCAAGAGCGCCATCGGCAGCCGAAAACCGCCGGAGTTCGGAAGGACTGGCCCGTGAGACGAGTACTGGGTAAGAGCACGGCGCTCGACTCCGGTCTCAGATCGGTTGATGATTTAGTTGATGATTACAGAGCGAAGCTGAACGGCGGCAAGTATTACAGGGAAAAAGGCCCTCGGCCTGACCGAAGACATCAGGATACTCAAACACGGGGGCAAGTAGCGCTGAAGAAAATGAATAACTTGGAGAATGTGGAAGTCGTGAAGCTCGTGGGAAAGGACCGAGGTGCATACTATGTACTCCCGTGAAGTAGGTTGTCATTTAGGTTGTCATTTAGGTTGTCGTCTGTTTTGGGGCGTCGACCGCAGCCCGGGATCTTCCCAGTGACCCGTACTGCCCTAAGAAATCCCCTCCGGCATCGTGAGGGCGAGTATGAAATCAAGTTTGAGACATACCGGTTTTACTTGAAGTGCATTGTCGATTTCCTCCGCGACGAATACAACGAGTGGGAATCATTTGGCGAGAAGGCTATTGAAAGATCACAAGGCCTTAAGAGGTTCTCCAATCCTGACCAAGGGTATCTCAACCGTTTCCTGAAAAATGCTTGGAACACTGAGTACATCGCGAGCAATGCCCGCTTCATTGATATTGACAGCGTCAAGATAAACAACCAGTGGAAGCCTATACAGGTCTATTATGCCATCTACACGGCCGGTGAGGCATTATCCTATCTTGTTGACGGAGAAAAAGCTGACAGTCACAGGAAATGCCTTAGGAAACTGAGCGATTTCTTGGAAAAGCGGCGTCTCCCGCCGTGGAGTTTTGCGTTTAAGGGTCCTTGTGGGAAACGTAGAAATGAACATTACCCCGTTGGCTTTCCGAGAGCCTTGTCAATACCTCATAATCTGCGCCGTCAAGGTGTTAAACCCGTTGAGATGATTGCAAAATGCCTGAAAGCAGAGCATGCGCACAGATTTGATGAGGATTTTCGCAAGGAAAAGGGGAGATTCAAGTATAAGTTCGACCCAGGCAGGACGACCATCCTGCACTTCTTGTATCGTCTTCGGATCAAGTCCAATTACAGAGACGCCGAGATATTCCTGGCTGATGCACCGGAGTCTGATATAAAAGAGTTTAGCGAAAATCTGTCAGAATTCTGTTTCTGGACTATGCTTCTTTTCGAGGTGTTCATCATCAGAAGATGCGGTTACGATTGCTTTGCCGATTTACTCAGAGAGTACAAATCAAAGAACAAAGACGCGAAACAATTGCAGAAGCGATTGGCTTTCTATGAGGAGAACTCCAGACAAATTGCGCAGAGGGGAAGTTGAAATCGGTTGAGGAGCACAGGCGTATCGGGGCCCAGACTCATGAAGGCTGGGAGATCGTGAAGCTGGGCGACATTGTCGAAAGGTTTATAGGCGGCGGTACCCCTTCGACCTCCGACCAAAGTTATTGGGATGGCAGAATTGCCTGGATGACCAGCGCACATATCACCGCCCGGCTGGTTGCCGCGGGGCAGCGCTACATAACTGAACGGGGCCTGGCCGAGAGTGCCACAAACATAGTGCCAAAGGGGAATCTCCTGGTCTCCACACGCGTGGGTATTGGAAAAGTGGCAGTTAATCTCGTTGATATCGCAATCAGCCAGGACTTAACAGGCGTATTGATTAACAAAGATAGGGCCAATACAGATTATGTCTACTGGTGCTTAACAAGTGCCTCAAGGAAACTGAGGTCCCTTGCCCAGGGCAGCACAATCAAGGGAATTCTTAAGGAAAATCTGGCGAACCTAAGTCTTCCTCTCCCTCGCCTCGCTGAGCAGAGGAGGATTGCGGAGATTTTGGGGACTGTGGATGGGGCGATTGAGAAGGTGGACAAGGCGATTGAGAAGGCTCAGCGGCTCAAGCGGGGGATAATGCGGCAGCTGTTAACGAAGGGGATTGGGCATAAGAAGTCTAAAATCAGTGAGATCGGCAAGATACCTGCGGAGTGGGAGGTTAAGCCTCTATGCGACGCAGTTGGCAGCAATGAAACAAGGATCGTTGCGGGTCCCTTTGGTTCCAATCTCAAAGTCGAAGATTACAGGGACGAGGGTGTTCCCATAGTTAGGCTCCAGAATATTGATGAGGGCAGATTCGTAGTCAAAGATATGAAGTACATATCTCGTCAGAAAGCAAAAGAGCTGAGTTATCACTCGTTCGTAAACGGTGATATTGTTCTCGCAAAGCTGGGCGATCCGATAGGCAAAACTTGTATTATTCCAGATTCGTTCGAGGACGGCATAGTAGTTGCGGACGTAGTGAGAATCAGAGTGGATGAGGGGGTCGTCGACAAGAAATATATCATGTACGCCTTAAATTCATTTCATGTATCCAATCAGCTGAACAGAGGGACGATTGGAACAACAAGGCCGCGTGTGAATCTCGGACAGGTCAGAAATCTTCTTATTCCACTCCCATCTCTACCTGAACAGCGGCGGATCGCCGAGATATTGGAAGCGAATGATGGGCTTATCGAGGTTCAGAAGGTAAAGAGAGACGAGTTGGTCCGAATCAAGAAGGGCTTGATGAACGACCTGCTGACCGGGCAACGAAGGGTGAAGGTTTGATGGCGAAAGAGGGGTTTTCGGAGAAGGAACTGGTTGAGGAATACCTCCTCAAGAAGCTCCAAGAGAAGGGGTGGCGGTTTGTGGAGGCGGAGGCTCTGGAGCGGGAAAGCTATGAAGAGCCGCTTCTCGTCCCTGCCCTGCTTCGTGCGCTAAAGCGCATCAATGCTGACCTCAATGTCGGGCACGATGAATTGACGCGGGTCGTCAACGAGTTGAAGTTGACGACGACTGGGCAAGAAGGAGCAAAGCGCATCCTTGAGCTTTACAAGTTCGGCGTTCCTGTCAAGTTCGAGCAAGAACGGGTGGTGAAGTTCGTTCGGCTTTTTGGCGACAAGCCTGGAGCCAACGACTTCGTCGTGAGCCGCCAGGTCTCTTATGCTGGCCGCGAGAGAATCCGCACGGACCTGGTACTTCATATTAATGGTATTCCAATAGTGAACATCGAGTGCAAGGACCCGACAGACCCCGGTGCCTCGTGGGAGGACGCGTACAAGCAGATTAAAGACTACGAACAGGCTGTCCCAGAGCTCTACAAGTACGTTCAGATAGGGGTCGCGGCCGAGAGCAAGGCACGTTACTTCCCCATAGTCCCCTGGCAGGAAGTCGTTGGGACCAGCCAATGGCGAGAAAATGGGAAGGACTCGATAGACTCGACAGTCGAGATGTTGGCCCCGGTCCTACTTCTCGATATCTTGAAAGACTTCCTCTTCTTCCGAATAGAGATGGACAATGCCACCAAGGTTATTACGAGATACATGCAGTACAGGGCAGCGAATAAAATAGTCAAGAGAGTCAAAGAGTCGTTAGCGTCTATTGAGGCTAAAGAATCTGGAGGGTCCGAGGATCGAGGAGTCCGGGAGCCAAGAAATAGTGACTCCCAGACTCTTCAGACTCCAAGACTCCCAGACTCTCTAAACTCCTCACACTCCCAGAATCTTAAGACTCCTGGACCTAAAGATAGGGGTCTGATCTGGCATTGGCAGGGGAGCGGCAAGACCCTCACGATGATTTTTGCAGCGTACAAGCTTCACTATGCAACTGAACTCGAGAACCCAACTATCTTCTTCATCGTGGACCGTATCGAGCTCGAAGAGCAGCTTTACACGGAATTCAATGCGCTGGACATGTTTAAGCCTGAAGTGGTTGGTTCAGTCGAGGAGTTGGAGGAGATCCTTAGGGCGGATGAGTTCAGAGGCAAGCGAGGTGTGTTCATTACATTGATCCATAAGTTCAGACGTGAAGAGTTGAGCCGCCTGCAGGCAAAACTGGAGAAGGCGTCGGAATCGAGGGTGACGATTGCAAACCGCAAGAATGTAATCGCGTTTGTTGACGAAGGACACCGAACCCAGTATGGAACTCTTGCCGCACAGATGAAGGCAATCTTGAAGAGCGCCTTCTTCTTTGCCTTCACAGGCACTCCCATTGCCAAACAGGGGCGGGACACCTTTGTTCAGTTCAGTTATCCTCCTGCTGAAGAATACCTCGACCGCTATTTCATAGTGGACTCCATCCAGGACGGCTTTACCGTCAAGATAGCGTACCAGCCTCGTTTGGAGAGCGCGCACCTGAAGAAAGAGATGCTCGAAGCTTTCCTGGAAGTGGAGGAGGAGGAGATTCCTCAGGACCTCCGAGAGGTTGTTAAGGAGCGGACACGCGAGCGATTGAACGTGATTAAGGTATTTCTGGAGAATCCTGCCCGAATCAAAGAAATAGCAAAAGACATAGCGCAGCACTTCGAGGAAAATATGGATGGCCGCTTTAAGGCAATGGTTGTAGCCGCCAGTCGCAAAGCATGTGTACTGTACAAGGAGGCACTCGATAACCACCTCCCGCGTGAGTATTCTGAGATTATTATGACTTCGGACAGGCGTGATGAAGGTCCACTTGCCACCTATGTGCGGGAAGCACGCCAGGAGTATGAGTGGAAAGAATTCCGAGAGATAGTCAAAGACAAAGTCGAGAAGTTTAGGGAGGAGGAGTTTCCGAAAATTCTCATTGTTACTGACATGTTGTTAACAGGTTTTGACGCTCCTGTTCTTGGCGTCATGTATCTTGACAAGCCTTTGAAAGAACACCGCCTGTTGCAGGCGATAGCCCGTACTAACCGTCCCTACAAAGACCTCAAGGAGGCCGGGCTAATCCTTGACTATGTTGGGATTCTAAAGGAATTTCAGCGAGCTCTGGAGATATATAGCCGCAAGGATATCGAGCATGTCCTGTGGGACGTGAACGGGTTGCGGCGAGACTTCGTGGGGCTCCTCAAGGACCTCAGGAGCCTCTTTGGAGACCTGGCGATGAGCTATGAACGGGATACGCTTCTTAAGGCAGTGGAGATTCTGACTTCTGATCCACAGCGAGAGGAAGACTTTGTTACAGCTTATCGAAGTATGCGCAAGCTCTTCGAACTCCTGGGTCCGGACGTGATCAAGCTTGAGCACTTTGACGCATTCAAATGGTTCTCTGCAATCTACACGTATTATATGAAAGTAGTGAATGACCGTCCTGCTGTCGAGTCATGGGTTCAGAAGTTCTGCGACAAGACAATCAGGTTCATCCACAAGACTACCGAAATGGAGGAGATAGAGCGTGATCTACCGACACTCAGTATTGATGCCGACTCCCTGAGGCGACTTGAACAGCGCATCAAGAGCCAAAAAGAGAAAGCTGCAAGCATCCTTTTCACCCTGCAAAGGTTTGTTTTGGTCGAGAGGGGCAAAAACCCCATATACGAGACCTTGTCCGACCGTGTACAAAAGCTTTTTGAGCTGTGGCGCGAAAAGACTAAGGACTACCAGCGGATATATTCCGATGCGAGTAAGCTCTTCCAAGAAGTCGTCGCCCTCACAGACAGGCAGAAGGCTTTGGGTTTTTCTCGCATGGAATATGGCATGCTTTTGACCCTGGAGCACGAATTCGGGCAAAACCGCGCATTTGTCGAAGACGTTAGGTCGCTTTGTGCCCAATTGGCGAAACATCTCTTCCCCGGTTGGGACATACAGACGACGGTTCGAAAAGAAGTTGAGCGAGTAGTCCGCAGGTTCGCGCGGAGTCTGAAAGTAAGTTACAACCTGCCCCTGGAACGAATGGACACCATCTACAAGAAGCTCATTGAGCAGGTGAAGAATTATGATTTACCGGGGCATTCGTTATAAGGTTCACCGCCGCAGTATTAAGTACCCCCGTCTTGAGTTCAGAACGGGCTCATTGGACCTTATCCTTCCGCCGTCTGCAAAACCCAAAGAAATCCTTGAGAAACATCGGACGTGGATTCTGAAGAAGCAGCAATTTATCACTGACTGTCTCAGTGCCTCATCCAGCAAACACATAGTTCTGCGTTCCGAATCGGAATTCAGGAGGCTTGCGCTCTCGCTTGTTGAAAGTTTCTCCCGGGGTCTGCGCGTGTCTGTCAACGCCGTCTTTTTTCGAAAGATGCGGACTAAATGGGCGAGTTGCAGTCTGAAAAGGAATATTATGCTCAACTCTCATATGCGGAGTCTTCCCGAGGTTCTCGTGGAGTATGTCCTTTACCATGAGATGGTTCATCTACTCGAGAGACGACACAATGAGCGGTTCTGGAACCTTATCTCAAGGCGGTTCCCAGATCACGGAGAGAAAGAGAAGTCTCTGTTCAGCTATTGGTTCCTCGTCCAGGGGAGGATTGCCGGTAATTGGGGTCAGACCCCACGTGGTAGAAAACCGTCTACTTCCTGACGTTCGCCCCCTATCCAATGACGCCAAGCAAGCTTCCTTTTTTGAGGGACAGCCCCCGATTTTGCATATTGAAAAATAAGACTTTTTGAAATACAACTGTCGAATTTCAGTTTCACAAGGAAGAATATTCTTGACAGGGAGGAAAGACACCTCTAAGATAAAACCTGGCGCGCGGAGCGCACAATCCCATAACAGGAGGGTTCAACATGAAGAGGATCATATCGGCACTGGCCATAATCAGTGCCCTCGCCCTAGCTTTTCTGATCCCTGTCCGCATAATGACGGCGCAAGAGGAGAAACACAAGGAACCAGAGGTGACCTTGGAGCTGATCTGGGAGAAGAAGTTCGAGGAGGCAGTGACTGACTTCTCAATCGCAATGAGCAAATCCGGGGAATATTTTGCTAACGTGGTCGTGCTCACCGGCAAGGCACTTATCCTTGACCATCGAGGTGAGAAAGTGTCCGAGATGAGGGCCGTGGACAAGGGTTTCGGTTTCTTCACCATATCCGAATCCGGGAATCACATAATCCAGAGTTGGCAGTATCGGTCTGAGGATGCTAAGGAACTCGAACAATGTATAGTCTATGTCTACGATTTTGCTGGAAGACTTATGTGGAAAACGCCGAATGTCGCTCCCACGCGCTTTCCCAAATTGGCGCCCAATGGTGATTACCTAATTGGGCCCTCTTGGGCGGAAGTGTTGCTGGTGAAGAGAGATGGTGCTCTTAGATTGATAAATCCTCGACAGGACAAAAGGCGAAGTCTGATGCGGATTTTCTTTGCGATTTCAGGTGATTCGAGATTCTGGGCCATCAGTTTCGGTGAACCCTATCAAGATGAGAATGTAGAGCTTGTCATTTACGATCCCAATGGCGATGAACTGGCGCGAAAAGTTCTGGAACCAATGGGAGTTGCCTACGAATTAGAGATTTCAAACAATGGAGAGATGATAGGCATTGTTGCCCCAGAAAAAGAGTCCAATTTCCTCTATCTCTTTGACAATAGAGGTAACCTTCTGTGGAGAGCCGGAGAAATCAGCAGAACCAATCAATGGATTGTCTTTTCGCCTTCCGATAAGTATGTATTGGCAGCTGATTTCGGGGGGACTCTCAAATGTTTCGACACATCGTCAGGCGCAGTAATTTGGCATCATCATGTTTCAAAAGACGAGATCAGAATCGCCCAAGATCCTGGGATTGGCTTTATTCCACACATGGAGATTACCTTTTCCCCCGATGGGAATTTGGTCATTGTTAGTGGAAGGAACATGAAGACAAATGCTGACTGTCTTTTGGTATTTGAGGGTGAGCGTGGGTTGGTAAGGACTTTTTCTCTGCCATCTTCAACTGGAAGACTTCTCCCCAAAACCAAATTTGTGCCTACAGGGGAGTACATCTATGCTGCAAATGGTGAGAGACTCTCTAAATTCGCTTTGAGGAGGGCAAGATGAGAAAGATACTAATGCCGATTTTGGCTGGAGTATTTGTCTGGCCCGGGTTCGTTTCAGGGGACGATTGGCCATTGAAGCCTTTCGGCGAGCAACACCAAATAAATTCAACGTTCGCGGAATATAGAACCGGACATTTTCACCAAGGTGTTGACATAGAGCCATTTGGGGGTGGTTCGAGCGACAGCTTGTGGCTCGTTTACTCCGTCCTCTCGGATACAGCCTATCACACAAATGGTGCCAATCCAGGAGTGAGGGTAGGGAAATACTACTATATCCACCTGACAAATAGAGTTGACGATGCAACCTACATCGCTGCTTTTGAGGACACTATTGGGAGGATTCAAGCTTCAAAAGCCCATTTACATTTCCATTGGACAAGCAGGTATCCACCTATAGTGGATACGGTGTTTAATCCACTCTGGCCGAGTGGCCTTTCCCCCTATGTGGACTCCACCAACCCACACATTGACTCAATTCTATTCTATCGTCAGGGTTTTGCCGATAGCTTGCTATCCGACACCCTTGGTCCAGATACGCTTGAAAGAAAGGTAGATATTCTCTGCGTGGCAGGCGATTTCAGGACGGATACACTAGGTCATTGTCCGACGCCAGATTCGGGCAATGTGTCAGTGTACCGAATTGAATATGAGGTCAGGAGGATCCTGAGCGACACAACTGACACTCTCCTGCGCTCCTGGCAGAAGATAACATTTGACACAATTCCCAACCCATCAGACACGGTACAGCTCAATCGAACCTACGGTCCTGGTTCATCAAGCAGCCACTTCCGGTACTGGGTCAGCAATGACCCGTTCAATCCTGATTCTTCTAAGAGGGATTGGTACTGGAATACCAAGCAGAAAGATAGCATTCCTTCCCTCCCCGATTCGGTTGACGCCGAGTCTGTCGATGTCGCCAAGTTCCCCCGTGGCAACTACCGTGTGAAGGTGTTTGCATATGACATCGGGGGCAACTCGGATGTAGATTCAGTTCAGGTGTACGTAGATAATTTTGGGCCAAGGGTTGATTCAGTTTTTCCTGCGGATAGCGCCACAAATGTTCCTATCGGGACGAACATAGAAGTGAAGTTCAACGAGCCCATGGACCAGAATGTCACGCTTAACTCTGTCATAACATTCAGTCCTGGCGCCTCTGTTTCGTGGCAATGGCTTGACAGCACCAAAGTGAGAGGCACACCTAACCCCTCGCTTGAGCCAGGGACAAACTATAGCGTCACAATTCATGCAAGCGTTGGGAGCGATAGTCTTACAGACATTGTTGGGCACCTATTCGACGGGGACAGAAATGGGGTACCAGGAGGCGACTATCAGTGGAGTTTCGAGACTGGGGATTCCGATACCACGTTGGGGTGGCCAATACCCCCCCCAATGGGACGGTGCGAGAATAAGCCCTGACGCGTGGGCGGATCTTGAGGGGGACGATGACCTGGAGTATGTATACCCTTTCCCCTATAGCTTTCTATTCTGCGGAGATGGTTTTGAGGAGCTGCGCATCTCGGAATCCGGGAGCATATGGTTTGACTGGGCAGACAATGCTCATCATTTCTACTTGCCCAAGCCGGCAGGTCACTCATTGGGAGTCCTCGCTGTACACAACGACAACATAAGCGTTCCACCTGCAGGCGACTTCAAAGGCAACCTCTGGGTAAAGAGAAAGTCAGGCCCTGACCGAGTCGTGGTTGAGTGGTGGATTAAAAGAAGGTTGCAGCCAGACACCACTAACTTCGAAGCCGTCCTCTTTGACGACGGTTGGATCAGGTATGACTATGAGGTTCAAAACATCACAGATTTTCATAACGACGGGGGATCAGGAATTAGCTGCGGTGACGATACACACTATGTGCAGCTTGACGATATTTCTCATGTGGCGCCAGCTTCTTATATGTTCGGCCCCAATGTTCCTCCGGGCAGCCCTGGCAATCTGGACCCGATGCCTGCAAGCGTAGGCCTGCGCTGGGATCCGAACCCCGAGAGCGACTTGAAGGGCTACTACATGTATAGGGCTTCGGGGGCAGACACGACAGATACTGCCTCTCTTTCCAGGCTGTGCGACACCGCTATTACTGCCGAAAACTTTGTCGATTCGCTAGCTCTCCCTTGTTCCACGTATTGGTACGCAGTTTCGGCTGCGGATACGTTCTGGTTTGAGGGGGCGCTGTCTAACAAGGTTGTAGGAACCGTCCCGCCTATACCTGGCGCGGGTCCTAACGCCACAGCATACAACACAGGCCGCAAGATAGTGAAAGATAGGGACCTACTACGGTTTTACGTCACCTATGCCTCCATGGACAGTATTTGGGCGACATTCACAGATTGCGAAGGATGTCTCTGGGATATCCCGTATGGTATAGGCGAAGGGAAGCTTCCTGCAATCGCAGTCGATGACAACAATCATGTCTGGATCGTCTGGATTGGAGGCACAAACGGCGAAATCGTGTGCTACAGCACACTGGAGGAAGGCGGCTGGACCTCTCCAGAGACTCTTTTCGATTTTGAATTGATCCGTGGTTTTGGGTCACTGTCTTTGGCTATGGATGGAAGTGGTTACGGGGATGTCCTTATTGACCAGACTTATTCCGGAGAAGATTTCGTACCTCCCACGTCATTCAGCACGTTTCTCATTAGATTCTACTTGCATGAGGATATTCAACCCTGGCTCACAACGATTCGCAGAAGTCCATGGCAGGACGCGCGCTCGTCAATTGATTGCGATGACGATGGGAATCTTCATGTCGCCTGGGACGAGGGCGTCCGGATATCGTATCGCAAGGGGGTGAGTTTTGGAGATACGGTCATCTGGAAGGACCCTGAGGTGATCTCGGCCCCTGCAGTGCCGTCGAAGTTCCCTTGTATTGAGTATGACAAGGACAGTGTGTCAGTCGTGTGGCAAGGACAGGTGGCTGGTAAGTACCAGATATTCCATAGAAGAAAGGCTCTTGAGGACACTCTATGGCTTTCGATTGAGAGAGTGGATTCTTCTGGAACTGCAAACACATACGATCCGGTTATTACAGGTGGTTCGCACGCTGTATGGGCTCAAGAATCCGAGCCTGTCACGGTCTGGTATGCAAGACGAGAAAACACAAGTTGGACTGACCGCGAGGCTGTAAAATGGACCCCCTACGATTCAAGGTTCCCCCACGCCGTATCTTACCAGGGGGATACCGAGGGGTACTTGCTTGTATGCTGGACAGAGGACGTGACAGGTCCTGAGTATGGAATCGATAACGCGCGTCTGCAGGTATCGAGTCTGTCACCGACGACAGGCACGGCTGCTCAAGTTCTGAGAGCGAGTTCGCGTCCCAGGACCTTCGGTTTCAGCCAGAACGCTCCGAATCCATTTGCCCGGAAAACCCACATGGTCTTTACGCTGCCTAGGAGAGAGGATGTGGTGCTAGACATATACAATGTCGCCGGACAGCGGGTCAGACGGCTGCTAAATGGGCGGATGAAAGCAGGCAGATATGAGATGGTGTGGGATGGTACAGACGAACGCATGAGAAAGGTTGGTAGCGGTACTTACTTCGCTAAGTTGGTAGCGGGCAGCTTCCAGAAAACACGGAAGATGGTTCTTGTCAGGTAGGATGGAACAACGCGTGGACTGCTTTTCTATTCTTGAGGATCATACACTGGTGAAAGGACTGAAGGGACCCAACTGGATTGCTTTGTTGTGTGTGACGTAGAGCCGGACCGCTTCCCTTCAACGATATCTCAAGCCGGCGGGGAAGAAATGGAAAACAAAAGAAGAAAACGTTTTCGTTGGTCAAAAACACTGGTTTCTGTCGCAGGTCTTTTGCTCATTTCCATATTTCTTCCGACCTACTGCACAGCGGAAGCCACATTCGAGAAGACCTATGGTGGCGCTGACTGGGATGAGGGCCACTCCGTGCAGCCGACATCCGATGGAGGATATGTCATCGCAGGATGGACGGCTTCCTTCGGTGCAGGGTATGGGGATGTCTACCTGGTCAGGACCGACCTTTCAGGCGACATTCTGTGGACAAAGACCTACGGCGGTGCTGATTCCGATTTAGGGTATTCTGTGCGGCAGACTGCGGATGGAGGGTATATGATCGCAGGACGGACGCGCTCTTTCGGTTCAGGGAATTGGGATGTCTACCTGATCAAGACAGACTCCTCTGGGGACACTCTGTGGACAAGAACTTACGGCGGTCCCAATCGCGATCTAGCTTACTGTGTGCGGCAAACTCTGGATGGAGGGTACATCGTCGCAGGATGGACTGACTCTTTTGGTTCAGGCAAGCTTGATGTCTACCTGATCAAGACCAATTCTCTTGGTGATACCGTGTGGACGAAGACATTCGGGGGTTATGATTGGGATGTCAGCCTCTGTGTCCAGCAGACTTCTGATGGAGGGTACATAGCGGTGGGGTACACCGGGTCCTTCGGCGGACATATGGGTGATGCTTACCTGATTAAGACGGACTCCCTCGGAGATACGTTGTGGACGAAGACTTATGGTCTGTACGGTGATGAGGGTGGTCATTCTGTCCAGCAGACCTCAGATGGCGGGTA
>SOJN01000063.1 GCA_004376575.1 candidate division TA06 bacterium
TGCTTCGACTCGGTCTGCGAGTCTCGCAATGACAACTCTTTTCCTTTGTGGTGAGCGTGTGGTGTTATCACCTTCTCCTACTCACTCGAAAACAGAATACTAAACCCTCAAAACGCGTTTGGAAGCTGACGGCAGATAGCTGATAGCTGACACCTGTCCTTCAGCCTATAGCGTTACTAGTCTTACAACTAGAAGGAGAGTTTGATTCCCATTCCCGCCTGGGCTGTTTCGAGAATCTTGTAGAGGTCAATGCCTTGAGCCATCGTCTCCCAGGAGGTTCCAAGATATGTGAGTGTGTTCGCGCTGAGTGCTGCGTCGAATTCAAGAAAAGGAGTGAGCTGAAGAGATGTGCCAACTACGGCCGTGCCGGAGGGAACATCCATGTTAAGGTCGGCAAACTGAATGGTTCTTCTAGACAATTCGATTGTGGAATGGAAAGACATGACCTTGAGGGGCTTCACCTCAAGCCCGACAACAAGAAAATAGAGGTTTGAGGAATTCTTTTCCAGAGAGAACGATCTGCCTGCATCCACGGCGAGCGTTAAGATTGGGAAGTGTATGGCTGCTCCGATGCGGACCTTTGCCTCGGCAGGCATCCTGTAGATAGTGCCTTGCATGGCCATCTCCCCATCCTCCAGTGGTATTGAGGAGAGATCAACATCGATGCTTCCATATATCCTTCTCCCGGTTGAATCAACCTGTATATTACCGCCAAAGCCTTCTATGGTTGGTGTTCCCATGGCGATTGATGAGCTCGACTCGTACGTTGACGTGAGTGATACGGGTGTGTTCAGCTCTACAGCCACCCCGATCCCTGCGTGCTCCCCCTTTGCCTGGGTTCCCAGAACCAAGGCGACACAATCACCCTTGATCTGACCTGTACCGCTGTAGCCAAGCAGCGTCTGCCTGCTGATTGAGGCTGTTCCCTCAAGTTCTACGTGCCAGTCTCCCGAATCTGCAGGAACAGTCCCGGTCAATCTGCCCTCACCATCTATTTTGATGTCCGATTGGACATAGCCTTCTATTGAATAGAGCTTGATTCCAGCGCCGATACTAAATGGGCCCAGTTTGTGGGCCAGGGCAATCATCGTGGGTCTCTGGTCAAGCTCAGAGTCTATTTTTCCATCAAGGTCGAGTTGAACCTCACCCTCTATGTGGAAGACGACCGGGATTTCCACACCGTCTGGAAGTCCAGGTATCTCTTCACTGGTGAGTGTATAAGGGATATCCACGTCCAAAACCTGAAAAATGCTTTGGGTTCCAGATAGATGGATTCCAATATGTTCTGGTTCGAGAAATCCGAGACTTGCATGGAATATGGGCGTCCTGGCGGCGAGTGAAAATTGCTCGATTCCGCCCTTCCTCCTTAGGAGGAAATTCAGCGGCACCTTGACCTCGCCGACCATTTCTCCTGCGTCGAACGACAACTGGCTGTTTGATCTCCAGCTTCGCCCTCCAGCCATGGCAAGGGCAATCTCGAAGTTCTTCACGTCCGTGAGCGCAGCGGGGTTGATGGCCGCTCCTCTGATCCCCTCTGCCATTCCCACGTGGCAGGATTTGAGACTCAGGGCACTAAGGCTCAAAAAAGAAGGGCTTACAGATATGACACCCGTGAGCGAACCAACATAAGAGCTCTGCTCCTGTGCCAGGCCACCTGAGCTGATCATCATAATCAGAAGTAAACCAACGCTGATTGAAAACAAACTCTTCATTATAAATGTCCTATTGTGTTGTTCACTGCTATAGAATGCAAGAAACATGCCCACGATGCGACACTGGGTCATACCTAACCTGTGGCCTTAACTGGGATTAGCCCACCTGAAAAGAGACTGCCAGCGTGGGCCTGGGCCTTAGTTTCGCAAATTGCAATGTTTTATTTCTAGATTTGCAACGGTCCAATGCACCGGGCTATTCTGGAAAGTCTGAGATAAGCAGAGACGATTGTGCGGCGGTTGGATACGTCAATGGGGACATTGATATTGACTCTTTGACGGTTAGTCTATATAATAGTCTAAGGTGGAGAAAGGTTTACTGCGATTGTTTGATGCGAACGCGAATCGCGCAAGGGAGGGTTTGCGCGTCGCGGAGGATGTGGCGAGGCTCATCGCTTGTGATGAAGCACTTGCCGTCAAGCTGAAAGAACTGAGACACAGGCTGACAGAGCTTTGCTCTTCCGTGGTTGGCGAGGGCCTTCTTATAGCAGAAAGGAATAGCCAGGCTGACCTGGGTCGGTCGGCCGCGTTCGACTCGAAAAAGAAGTCAAAGGATATACGGGATCTTGTCCGGCGCAACATGAGGAGAAGCGAGGAGGCTTGTCGCGTCCTCGAGGAGACTTCTGGTCTGGTGGATGGGGACATAGGGGGCGGATTCAAAGAGCTCAGGTTTGAGATGTACGATATGGAGAAGCTCCTTTTGGAAAGGTTCTGACCGTGACCAGGAGGTTTGATCTTCTTCTCTATGCAATCACCGAGAAGAGATACTCAAGAGGCAGGTCTCTGATAGAATTGATGGAACCCTGTCTGAAAGGCGGGGCGTCGGTAGTACAACTCAGGGACAAGGATGCTTCCACAAGGGAGTTGGTGAGCGAGGCGATTGAGCTCAGGAATCTCACCCGCGCCCATTCTGCTCTTTTCATAATAAACGACAGAGTTGATGTGACTCTCGTAGTTTCCGCAGACGGTGTCCATCTGGGGAGTGATGATATGGAGCCTGCGCTTGCCCGCAACCTGCTCGGTCCTGATAAGATCATAGGGAAGACAGTGAGGAATGCAGATGAAGCTGGCGAGGCTGAACTTCAAGGGGTGGACTATGTTTCAGCCGGATCAATTTTCAAGAGTGAAACGAAGGATGCGCCGGTTATCGGGCTGGGGGCCCTTGAGAATATCTGTAAGGCGACCAATCTGCCCGTGGTGGCCATTGGCGGGATTAAGCTCGAAAATCTAGAAAGCATTTTCGCCAGAGGGGCAAGCGGAGTTGCAGTGGCAAAAGAGCTTCTTGATTTTCCGGACATAGAAGAAAGAGCGAAGAATCTCAGGACAGTCATTGACAAGCTAAATTCTGAAACTGCTGGCAAGCAGAAGTAAGAGAAGACAGGTGAAGAGATGGAAGATTTTTCGGAACAAGCCCAATCAGGGTCCGATTTAACGTTTCAGAACTTCGTTGCAGGAGAATGCAATTCGGCTGCCCTTGCAGCAACACGGGAAGTCTCAGAATCGCCTGGTATCAAATACAATCCTCTCTACATTTACTGCGGCGTGGGTCAGGGGAAGAGCCATCTTCTTCAAGCGCTGGGTTGGGACTTCAAGAGGAGAAACCCGAACAGCGCTGTTCTCCTTGTGAATGGAGAGGAGTTCTCTGAGGAATTTGGGCAGGCAGCGGACAAGCAGGCTTTCAGAGAAAGGTACTCACAGCCGGCCCTTCTTCTCATCGACGACTTTCACCTCTTGTCAGAAACTGCCAGAACCGAAATCCTGAGGATCTTCGAAACACTTCAGTCTAGGAAGAAACAACTGGTGCTCACTAGCCTTCGCAATCCACAAAGGATGACAATGGATGAGAGACTGAAATCGAGGATTGAGGGTGGCCTCGTGTGCAAGATTCTTCCCCCCGATCTGAATACGCGAATAGGTATTCTTAAGCTGAGGGCCAAGAAAGCAGGGGTGAGTATCAGTCAGAATGTTCTTGAGGAGATAGCGGGGAGGGTGATTTTGAATGTGCGCAAGCTGGAGGGCGCAATCAACAGGTTGGCAGTGCTCTCAAAGGCGAAGGGTGAGGAGATATCAGTCGAATTCGTTGAATCTGCGCTCAGAGACATGATACCCGAATTTCCCAGTGAGGGGGCGGCAGCTTATAAAGAACCGGTTGAAGGGGGGCAGGAGGAATTCGGCGACTTCGTCCTGGAAGTTGCGAAGACGATGTCAGTTATAAGGCAGGAGCCGTCCGAAGAAGCGAGAATGAGGGAGGCTTACGCTGAGAAGCTCTATGTTTGGGAAATGAAGGGATTCAATGTGGGCAGGTTGAAAGCTGCCATGGACAAGAAAATGGATGTTGTGGCAAGGGAATTCATTACATTCACGTCCAATGTGCAAAGGCTGATAGAACTCCAGAACAGATACGGCGCCCTAAATGCGAAACGTTTTCCAGATGAGCAGGCAGAGATAGAGGAACTCCTGTTCAATCCAGACGCTCTGGAGGAAGTGACCAGGCGCATAAATTGGCTGGAATCCAGAGTTTCGGCGACATCACTCGATCTCATAGAGGACTACACTTTCGAGAGATTCTCAGTAGATAGCCCCAATCAGGAGGCCCATAAGCTCTGCCGCTCTGTCGCGGAATCGCCGTGGACCTGTCCTGACGTGATATTCCTGTGGGGCGGGCAGGGGACAGGGAAAAGCCATCTCATCAGCGCAGTGGCGAGGGAGCTGTACACGAAACGAAGCAACATAAATGTTTTCTTGCTCCACGGTGAGATTTTTGTGGACGATCTAAAGATGGAAAGGGGAAGACATACGAGGGGAAAGTTGAGGGCGAGATGTCTTGAGGCAGACCTTCTCCTGGCTGATGACGTCCAGGCAATCTTTGAGAATCAGATCTCAGCAAACGAGTTCATGGCCATACTTGAACAGCGTGTTGAGCAGAAAAAGAAGATGATTCTTGTTTCCGATCTCCCGCCTGAGAAAACCTACATAGATCCGGGCTTTATGAGACTCATGTCGAAAGGTGTTGTCCACGAAATAGGTGCGCCCACCGAGAAGCTGAAGCAGGCGATCGCCTGGGACTACCTCCTGAGGAAAGAAGTAAAGGTCAGTCAGGGGGAGATAGAAGAGGTCTGTGCAGGTGTCAAAGACAACTTATGGGAACTGATGGACAGACTTGATCAGGTCGTAGGAGGGAGGCGTGGAGAGACTGCACTCGTGGAAGGTACTCCTGTTGTGGAAGACAGATCAGCCTACCGACCTGTTGTAGAGAAAGCCAAAGTCAAGCCTCCTGTGGAAGAGGCCGAAGAGGTGGCTGCTCCACCTTTAGAGGAACAAAAGCTTGATCAGGTGTTAGAAGAGAGGCCTGCGGAGACAATTCCTGTTGAAGGTACTCCCACCACAATAGACAGGTCAGCCTACGAACCTGAGCCAGAGAAGGCAGAACCTGAGCCTTCTGCGGAAGAGGCCGAAGAGACGCCTGGGCCTGATCTATTGGTGGAAGAGAAGCTCAGCGAGATTCATCCAGGTGAAGGTGCCCCTGCTGAGGAGGCAGAGGTCAAGCCCTTTGTCGAAGAGGCTGAAGGTGCCCCTGCTCCTTCTTTGGCGGAGCCCGGCCTTGACCTGGTGGTAAAAGAGAAGTTCAGCAAGATTCACGTGGATGAAGGTACTCCCGCAGAAGAAGACACATCTGCCCCTCGGCCAGCAGCAGAGGAGGTTGAGCCTTCTGTGGATGAGGCGGAGGAAGTGGCTGCTCCGCCCGCGGAGGAGCCCGACCTTGAAAAGGTATTGGAAGAGCGCTTTGGAGAGACTGTTGCACCGGAAGGTGCTCCTGTTGAAGAGGATAGGTCTGCGTACGAAACAGTGCCAGGAATGGCAGAAGAAGTGGTTGCTCCCCCTTTGATGGAAGGTGAAGAGAGAGAGCCGGAGGCGGAACCTGTTGCTGAAGCTGAGGTGCCTCCGAAAGAAGTAAAGGAGGGTCACCCATCTGAGCACGGACGGGCGGAAGAAATGATGGACGCAGAGTGGGATGTTGACGAAGAAAGGCTGATCGAAGGGCCGTGAACGGTCTTGGATGTGTCATAGAGGTTTTTGATGAGCATAGAAGGAAGTCTGGCTGAACAGTCATTGGTAACGGTTATACGTTCACTTGCGAACACCAACAGGACCGGGGTTCTGAATGTGACAAAAGGAAGTAGTATGGGGATGTTCTTTTTCGAGGATGGGAAGATATCCAGTGTTGAAATGGACCAGGTGGAGGAAGGTCTGGGCCGCAGGTTGCTAAAGAGCGGTTGGATAACGGAAGAGCAGCTCGAAGAGGCTCTAGAAATTGGAGAAAGTCAAGCTGAGAAGAAGCCTGTTTCAGATATATTGACCGACATGGATGTAGTCCCTGCTTCAGTCCTCAGGTCACACGTTGTGGAGCAGTTGGAAGAGGTCATTTCCAAGATTCTGACATGGAATGAGGGTTCATTCGTTTTCGATCCTTTTCCGTGGCCCGCAGATAAGCATTCGACTGTGGCGATAGATTCGGATGAGGTTCTCGTGGGGCCCATCAGAAAACTGGAGCGCGCAGAGGACATGGCAAAGATACTTCCACCGAAAGATGTGGTTCTGGTGCGTACGAAACACGAGCTCGAGGAAGAATGCCTCAATGCTGAAGAAAAAGAAGTTTTGTCCGCGGTGGATGGTTCACTTTCCATGAAAGAACTGATAGAGAAACATCAGGGAGACTCTGTTTCTACAGCGCGCGCACTTTGTGTTCTCTATGGTGCTCGGTTCATTGGAACGCAGGATGAACAGAAAATTGCTGGGGCGAAGAAAGCACCAAAGAGGGATGAACACGTGGAGATGGGGATTGCCTTTCTTGAAATGAAGATGTACGATGCGGCACAGCGCGAGTTCAGATGTGCAGTCGAAATGGATCCCAACTCAGCAGAAGTGAGGTTCTATCTTGGCCTAGCCTGTTACAAGCTCAACCTTTTCCGGGCGGCTGCCGACTATTTCGCTGAGGCTAGAGAATTGGGCTCCGCGAGCAATGCTGTGCTCAACGACATGGGTCTGGCGTATGAGAGGTTGGGGCATCTGGATAGGGCCAGGGAATGTTATGCAAAGGCGGTAGAAGCTGACGATGCCAACAGCACGTCCTATGTGAATCTTGGAATAGCGTGTTACAAAAAAGGTTTGTATGAGGAAGCCGAGAACGCTTTCAGACTCGCGATTAAAATGGGCTCTACGGCTTCATTGTGTCCATACTATTTGGGTATGATACTTGCTAGAAAAGAAGAATATGATGAAGCAGAAAAGATGTTCAAGTCTGCAATCGAGGCAAACCCGGGTTCTGTTGCTGCTCATAACAATCTGGCAGTAGTCTATGAACTAAAGGGAGACCGCAAGAGGGCCGTGGGCGAGTATGAGATGGCGTATGAGATCGATCCTGACTATCGAAAAGCCAAAGACAATTTGAGAGCTATTGGAGGTTGATGGTTGCCTGCAGGACTCCCCAAATACATTGAGACTTTCAATCTTCAGTTCGAGCAGATGAAGGAAGCTCTGAAAGTCGCAGAGTCTGAGAAAGACAAGGAATATGTCAAGGGCCAGATCCAGGAGCTTTACAGGCTGATTGAGATGCACGTACAGAGCCTGAGGAGGATTCAGAGGCTAATAAAGGAATTTGCAGCAAGAGAGAAGGTCCCTTCTTCTGCTGACTCTGGGCCTGAGCCGAAACCCGAGATGGATGAAAAGTCAAGAGGGGAGTTGACCTCCTTCCTCAAGAGTCTGAAGATTTCAGAAACAGACCTGCAGACCTTGAGGCAGAGAGGCTGGGAAATGATAACGGCCGGTGATTGGGACGATGCTCTTTCCGCACTTACGCGTACAGTGGAACTCGCTCCAGATGACGTGCGGAGTCTTGTTCTTCTAGGATGGGCATACTCAGGCAAAGAGATGTACGAGAAGGCAGAGGAGATTCACGCCCACGTGTTAGAGAGGGAACCTGAGCACGCGATGGCCCTGGTCAACCTCGGGTACATATCCTTGAAGAGATGCAACTATAGGGATGCGATCCAGTTCCTCTCAAAGGTCATGAAGCAGGACAGCGATAGTACGGCTCTCATATATGCACACTACTACATGGGACTCGTTTACATGGAAAGGAAGATGCTGGAGGATGCAGTTGGTTTTTTGAAGAAGACTGTTGAAATGGCTCCAAACCTACTTGAGGCATACTACAACTTGGGTCTGGTATATGAAAGGCTGGGTGAGTCCGAAAAAGCCGTGAATATCTGGCAGGACATAGTGGCGATAGACCCCGGTGATAAATGGGCTCAAATGGCTGGAAAGCAGCTTGAGTCCGTTGGGGACTCAAACCCTGAACCCGAGGAGTCCAAGCAGGGCGAGTTTTCGCCTTGACAAACAATACAATGGGAAATAATATACATGGTTTGGCGTTTCTGACATCACGTGTTCCTGAAGAAAAGAGCCTCGGGAAGGTGATAGGTAGTGGGCCGGGGAAGAGGATTGGGCGATTAGCTCAGCTTTGGTTAGAGCGCTTGCTTGACATGCAAGAGGTCACAGGTTCGAGTCCTGTATCGCCCACCATTTGAACAGGAGGTATTTCTGTCTTCTTCTGGTTTCGGTTGTAGAATCGAATGAAAAACATAGAAGTAAAACTTCCCGGCGGAGTCGTCAAACAATACCCGACCGGGATTAGATTGTCTCAAGTCCTGAACGAGCTTGGCGGCGACCTGAACGGGAGAGCTCTTGCGGCAGCCGTGAATGGTGAGGTGACAGACCTGTCCAGGGAGCTTCAGGATGATTCGCAGGTTCGCTTCTTCGCCTTTGACTGCGAAGAAGGGAAGGCTGCATATTGGCACAGCACGTCTCATATTATGGCGCAGGCGGTCAAGGAACTCTTTCCTGAGGCAAAGCTGGGGATAGGCCCTCCCATTTCTGAGGGGTTCTATTACGATTTTGATGTGGAGAAACCGTTTTCGACGGAAGACCTCAAGAAAATCGAAAAAAGGATGCACGAGATTGCAAAGGAGGATCTACCATTCCAGAGGAGAGAGGTGAGCAAGGAGGAAGCCCGAGCTTTGTTCAAAGAGAAGAATGAGCCCTACAAGATCGAGCTGCTCGAAGGCTTAGAAGGACAGGTTTCACTCTACGAACATGACGATTTCGTTGACCTGTGCAAGGGACCTCATGTCCCATCAACAGGAAGGATAAAGTCTTTCCAGCTCCTGTCAGCTGCCGGAGCTTACTGGCGTGGAGATGAAGCAAACAAGATGTTACAGAGAATCTACGGCATCGCATTTGAGAATGAAGAGGATTTGCAGAAGCACATCGAGCTTCTGGAAGAGGCGAAGAAGAGAGATCACAGAAGGCTTGGCACGGAACTAGACCTCTTCTCAATCCATGAGGAGACGGGAGCCGGGCTCGTCTACTGGCACCCTAAAGGTGCACTCATTCTTGAGTTGATAAGGGATTTCTGGAGGGAGGAGCACTGGAAGAGAGGGTATCAACTCGTCTCCACTCCTCACATAGCAAGTGGCAGGCTGTGGCGTTCCTCAGGCCATCTCGATTTTTTTGGAGAGAACATGTACGTGTTTGATGTGGATGAAGTGCCCTATGCTTTGAAACCCATGAACTGCCCCATGCACGTGGTCATATACAAGACCAGGGTGAGAAGCTACAGGGATCTCCCTCTAAGGTTTGCTGAGCTGGGGACTGTTTACAGGAAAGAGAAGTCTGGAGTTCTCCACGGCACATTGAGGGTGAGAGGGTTCACTCAGGATGACGCGCACATCTTCTGCATGCCCGAGCAGCTTGTGGAGGAACTTGTCGGGGTGGTGGAGCTTGCAAAGTACATGATGTCCTCGTTCGGGTTCAAAGAGTACAAGGTGAATCTCTCTGTCAGGGACCTGGCACAGAAGGAAAAGTATATGGGAAGCGACGAGGATTGGAAGAAGGCAGAATCTGCTTTGATAGAAGCTCTTAAGAAGGCAGACCTGCCCTATCACAGGGCTGAGGGAGAGGCCATTTTCTATGGACCAAAGATAGACATAGACTTGCTCGATGCTCTTGGGCGGCACTGGCAGGCGACGACAATTCAATTCGATTTCAATCTTCCCGAGCGGTTTGGCATAACCTATATGGGAAAGGACGGAAAAGAGCATACTCCCTACATGATCCACAGGGCCATACTGGGCGCGCTTGAGCGGTTCGTCGGAACCCTGCTGGAACACTATGCTGGCGCTCTACCTGTCTGGCTTTCGCCAGTCCAGGCGAAAGTAATGTCCATAACTGACGGGCAAGCCTCTTACGCTAATTCTGTTTCTGAGAGGCTGAAGAGCGAAGGGTTAAGGGTTGAACCTGATGTGAGAAACGAAAAGATTGGCCACAAGATCAGAGAGGGAGAAAAGGAGAAAATTCCATACATGCTCATAGTTGGCAAGAAGGAGGTTGAAACCGGGAAGGTTTCCCTGAGGAGGCGGCACGAAGGGGTTAAGGGCGTGATGAGTGTTGAAGAGTTCTTGAAACTTGCCGGTGAAGAGATTTCCAGCAAAGTCTAAGGGAGGTGATATAATAATTGGAGAAGCCAAGGGTCAATGAAAGGATAAGGGTTCCCAAGGTGAGAGTGGTAGGGGCGGATGGGGTACAGATAGGGATAATTGATACCAAAGACGCGATGGCAAGAGCAAGGGAGGCAGGGCTTGATCTGGTTGAGGTAGCACCAGTTGCCGAACCTCCCGTCTGTAAGATAATGGATTTTGGGAAGTACAAGTACGAGGAAGCCAAGAAGGAGAGGGCGGCGAAAAGGAAAGCGCACGCATTCCATCTGAAAGAATTGACCTTAAGGCCCAAGATTGAGGAACACGACTATCAGGTGAAACTGAAACATTTGCGCAGCTTCCTGACAGCACACAGCAAGGTTAAGATAACCTTGAAGTTTAGAGGGAGGGAGATGGCGCATCTCGATCTCGGGAAGAAGGTGCTTGACAGACTCGTCAAGGATTCAGAAGATCTCGGTTCTGTTGAGCATCCACTCAAGGTTGAAGGCAAGCGCATGATTATTGTATTGGCTCCGAAGATGCAGAAGAAATAGGATGGACACATGCCAAAGTTGAAAACGAGAAGATCTGTAGCAAAGAGGCTGAAGAAGACTGCAAAAGGGAAGTTCAAGCGTCAGAAGGCCTATCATAGCCACATCTTGACCAAGAAGACGAGGGCCAGGAAGAGAAGCCTGAGAAAGAAGACAATTGTGAAGGGACCTGAGAAGAAGAAGCTCAAAAGAATGGTGCCCTTCATAGGAAAATAAGGAGGAGAAACTTGGCCAGGGTTAGGAAAGGCCCGGCCGCCAAAGCAAGAAAAAAAAGGTGGCTGAAGGCAGCAAAAGGATACTGGGGAGGCAGAAGCAGACTCTACAGGACTGCTCGAGAAGCAGTGATGAAGTCGTGGTCCTATTCGTACAGAGATAGGAAGAAGAAGAAGGGTGATTTCAGGCGGTTGTGGATAATCAGGATAAACGCCGCGGCGAGGGAGCACGACTTATCATACAGTGCATTCATGTATGGTCTCAAGAAGGCGAACATTGCTCTTGATAGAAAGTCGCTGGCCGACATAGCAGTCAACGACACCAAAGGCTTCGCCAAACTGGCAGAGTTGGCAAAGAGCGGAGAATGACTTAACCGCTGTACGCCATACGCTGTACGACCCGTCAGACTGTCAGTTCTCAGCTGTCAGTCGTCAGCGAATCATTCGAAATTACGAAATCCCTTACAACCCTTCCCCGCACCTTCGAAATTAGGAAATTGAAAACCGTTTCACCCTCTCCTTAATCCTCTCCCTTGACACAGGGAGAGAAACGGATGGGGTCGGACGAAACTAGAAAATTGCCCCCTGGCATCCCCTTGGGGAAATGAAAGCGTCTAGTTGCATTTTCGATTTTCGGAGGGGGGGAGCAAGGCGAAGGGGAATTTCCGGAGCGAGGTCGGTAGGGTCGGGAATTTCGCAATTTCGTGGTTTGTGATTGGCACGGGGACTTCGTGAAATGGGGGCTCGTGAAACGGGGCGGGCCCCGTGTATCTCACTACATGAGAAACGGGGCAGGCAGGTGTAAACTCACAAACTTCTTGTGATTTCGTTGTTGTAGGGGCGCGGTCGCCGCGCCCTTTAGTTTGGGCAGGGAGACCCTGCCCCTACAAAGTCTCAAACCATGGGGACCTCGTGAAATGGGGGCTCGTGAAACGGGGCAGGCCCCGTGTATCTCACTACGTGAGAAACGGGGGGCCGTGAAACGCCCCAGGCAGGCAGGATGCACATGGACTTCTGTACTTTTTGGTTTCGGGGAACTGGCACTTCCTTCCGTTTGTTTTTCCATTCCTCCCTCAATTAGGTCTTTGTACTTCGCAATTCGTCCTTCGTACTTCAAGTAGCATGGTTCTGAAGTTCGTTACTGCTTATGACTAAATGAGTTACAGTCTGTCAGTTAATATTTCAAAAAAGGTGTTGACACATAGGTTGCTCAGTGATAAAATGCTTTTGACAAATGAGGTTATGGGCTGGGATCTGGCCGGCTGCTGTGCTTCTTCTCATTGCCAGCGGGTGCGGCCGTGGTTTTGAGACGCCCCATTGGCGCGTCGGACAGTGGGTTAGATACAGCGTTACCTCAAGTGGCGAGACCTGGCAGCTTGAGTACGCTCTGGTCGGCGAAGAGAAAGACGGAGAGTCCCAGCTGTTCTGGCTGGAGACGAGAAGGTTTGACGGGAAAGATACGCTCTTTGTAAAGTGGCTTGTTCCCGCCGGGCTCAACGGCCCAGCAGAGAGGGTCCTGGTCGGTGAAGGAACTTCTGCAGGTGTCATGGTAGATGGCCCAGGCCTGCCCCAGCAATCTGAAGGGGGAAGGTCTTCTGGTGGCCAAAGTCTGGCTGTTCTGGAGAGTGTGGAAACGCCGGCCGGCCCGTTTTTATCGGAGAGGTATGCAAAACCTTCCGGCCTGGTCTGGCTAAGCCCCAAGGTGCCTATCTTCGGGGTGGTCAGGTCAAAAGGTGAGGAAGGTGAGCTGATGTTGGTTGCATATGGACTGAAAGGAGCGACCAGCAAATTGACAGAGGCGCCCGGTATGATGACCATTCCCTGATAGGAGGGTCTGGAAGTGGATTCGGAGATAAAAGACATTGACATACTGGAGAAGAGGATCGGGGGCGCCGTAAAATTGATAGATGGTTTGAAGAAAAGGGAGGATGATCTAAAGAACAGATTGCGGATCCTCGAGGATGAGAACAGACTCCTCAAGGATCAAAGCAAGAGCCTTTCAAGAGGTCGTGAAGAAGCAAGAGTTAAAGTGCAGGCTCTGCTCGAAAAGCTGAAGCTTGCAGAGGAGTAGGTGTTGGTCACAGCAGTGAACATTAGCAGTTGTATAGTTGTTTCCGGTTTATCCAAGGAACACTCGCTGCGGGGTGGATGAAGATGCAAGATGAAAAGGAAAAGCCAGTAAGTGTAAGAATCATGGATAGTGAATACTCAGTCAGTGGAAGTGTGGACGAGGAGTACACTAAAGAGATTGCCAGATACGTTGATGAGAAGATGCGGCAGATTGCGAGTAAGCATCCCTATCCATCCTCGGCAAAAGTGGCAATACTGGCGGCTCTCAACATTGCAGATGAGCTGTTTGATGAAAAGAAAGCCAGGTCACAGCTTAAAGAAGAGCTGTCAAGGAGAGCCAGAGTAATGGCGCAGGCGCTTGAGCAGAGGCTCTCTACTGCTCCTTGATATACTGGATTTAAGAAGCATTCTATACAGAAGTTCCCTGTCGTGTTCGTGACGGGTGAATTGAAAATGAGCCAACACCTGACTCTAGGGAGCTCACATTCGAATGCGTAGGGCAGACCGCTCTGTGCGGAAGCGCGAAACAATCGAGAGGGCACCCACCTTGGAGAAAGGTTCATATCACTTCACTTGGCGGCACTGAGGCAGGGAACTTTTCTGTTTAACATGGAAGAGAAGATAGATCTTTTTGAGGAAGAAAGTGGTGGTCGGACCAGAGCTCCTCTGGCCGCAAGAATGAGGCCCAGAAATCTTGATGAGTTCGTAGGACAGTCTCACATCCTTGGTAAGGGCAAGCTGTTAAGGAGAATGATAGAGGCTGACCGACTCAGTTCGCTCATTCTTTATGGCCCTCCTGGATGCGGCAAGAGTTCCCTTGCCTACGCCATAACGGACATGACCACATCCCACATCAAGAGAATCAACGCGACCACCTCTGGCGCGTCTGAAATCAGGGCAATCTGCACGATGGCGGAGCGGCGAAGGACCGTACTTCTGGTTGATGAGATAAGCCACTTCAACAAGCTCCAGCAGGACGGCCTTCTGGCTGCGGTGGAGGAAGGAAATGTGATACTGATAGGTACCACTGTGTACAACCCTTTCTTCTCCATCATTCCGGCACTCAACTCCAGGTCGCACATATTTGAGCTGAAGCCTCTGTCCGTTGATGAGATAAAGGAGCTTATCAAGCGCGCTATCAATGACAAGGAGAGGGGTCTGGGGGAATACAGAACAGGAATGGCCGATGACGCATTGAACCACCTGGCAAGGTTTTCGGGCGGCGATGCGAGAAAGGCGTTGAATGCGCTAGAGATCGGCGCACTGTCCACCTCTGCTGTAAACGGTGTGGTGGAGTTTACGCTCGAGGTGGCAGAGGACTCTATGCAGAAGATGTTCTTTCGCTACGACACGGATGAACACTACGACACGATTTCTGCTTTCATAAAATCGATGCGCGGTTCGGATCCAGATGCCTCCCTCTACTGGCTGGCCAAGATGATAGCCTGCGGCGAGGATCCCAGGTTCATAGCAAGAAGAATCTGCATCTGCGCATCAGAGGATGTCGGTAACGCAGACCCGATGGCAACTGTTCTGGCCTCCGCAGCCCTGCACATTGTGGAAACAATAGGTCTGCCTGAAGCAGGAATAACGCTAGCCCAGGCTACCACGTACGTTGCGAGCGCTCCAAAAAGCAACGCATCCTACGTGGGCTACAGGGAGGCCACAACAGACGTGGAAAGTTCAAGGACGATGGAGGTTCCTCAAAACCTGAAGGAGGCAGGATACTCTGGAGCTCGAAGGCTGAAGAGGGGAGAGAGCTACAGGTATCCGCACGCCGCCTCAACGGGTTTTGTCGAACAGGAGTACACCCCAGAGAAGAGAACCTACTATCGTCCGACAGATAGAGGATATGAAAAAAAGATTCAAGAGTATCTTCGAAATCTACGGGCAGAAGAGTGAGATGGAGACGAGTCGTGTACCCTTTGGCTCATCAGTCTCACAAAACTCTGCCTGAAACGGGGGGGTGATAGGTGTGGACATAAGTCTTCTTTCAGTACTTACAAGTATGGGAATTGCGGCACTATTTTTCATTCTGGGTTTCTTTGTAAACAGGAAGATCGGCGAGCTGAAGCTGTACAATGCAAAGAAGATGGCTGGGAACATCGTTGAGGAGGCGAAGAAAGAGGCAGAGAGCTATAAGAGGGAGGCAGCCCTTGAGGCCAGAGACAAGATGTACAAGGCCAAGTTGGGATTTGAAAAGGACACTGCAAAGAAAAAGAGAGAGTTGCAGAATATTGAAAGGAAGCTCGCCGACAGAGAGAGCAATGTCGAACGCAAGAGCGACCTGCTTGCCAGAAAAGAGAGGGAGACGCAGAGAAGAGAGAGGGATCTTGCCCTCAAAGAGAGGACTGTGAAGGCGAAGGATGAAAGGTACAAGCAGCTTCTGGAAGAAGAGAATGCAAAATTGGAGAGGATAGCGGGGATGACTGCAGAGCAAGCCAAGCAGAGATTGATGGCAAACCTGGAGGCGCAAGCGAGGTATGAAGCTGCACAGATGATCAAAGAGATAAAGGACAAGGCAAGGGAGTCTGCGGAAGGGGACGCAAAGGAGATAATCACTTCTGCCATCCAACGGTGTGCAACCGACCACGTGGTCGAGTCGACTGTCTCGGTTGTCTCCTTGCCAAACGAAGAGATGAAAGGAAGAATCATCGGGAGAGAAGGGAGAAACATCAGGGCTTTCGAGACTGCAACCGGTATTGAGGTCATAATAGATGACACCCCTGAAGCTGTCTCCCTGTCCGGGTTTGATCCGGTACGAAGAGAAACTGCAAGACTGGCGCTGGAGACTCTGGTCGCAGATGGACGCATACATCCTGCAAGGATAGAAGAGATAGTGGCCAAGACGGAAAAGCAGGTTGAGGAATTGATAGACAAGACCGGAGAGGAAACGCTGCTGGAAATGGGGATCCCGGATGCCCATCCCGAGGTTGCCAGGCTTCTGGGGAGGCTGAAATACAGGACAAGTTATGGACAGAATGTTCTTCAGCACTCCAAGGAGGTAGCTTATATATGTGGCCTGATGGCGGGTGAACTCGATTTCGATGGCGCTATTGCCAGAAGGGCTGGTTTGCTGCATGATCTGGGAAAGGCCGTTGACCAGAGCCATGAGGGGACACACGCAAAGATTGGTGCAGAGCTTGCCAGGAAGTATGGAGAAAGTGATCTGATAATCAATGCGATACTCGCTCATCATGAGGACACAGAGCCCACGTCAGCGATAGCCACACTGGTTGCGGCTGCGGATGCTGTCTCAGGAGCACGTCCGGGAGCAAGGAGGGAGACGCTAGAGGCCTACATCAAGAGGCTCGAAAAGCTGGAGGAGATAGCGAACTCCTTCAGAGGTGTGGATAATGCTTACGCAATTCAGGCTGGTAGAGAGATAAGAATAATCGTTCAGCCTGAGGAGATATCCGATGTGCAGGCCGGGGAGCTTTCTTCGATGATTGCAAAGAGGATTGAAGCTGAACTGAAGTATCCTGGCCAGATAAAGGTGACGGTAATAAGAGAGATGAGGGCTGTTGGATACGCCAAGTAGTCAACGCGACAAAGGTGATCTGGTGCGTCTTCTCTTCATAGGCGATATCTTCGGAAGGCCCGGTCGCAAAATGGCTCAAGCTGCGGTTCCATTGATCAGGGAGAAGGAGTCAGTGGACCTTGTGGTGGCTAACGCGGAGAATGCCGCTGGGGGAAATGGGCTGACGAAAAAGGTTGTGGAGGAGCTTTATTCTGCGGGGATAGACTGTCTTACCAGTGGTAACCACCACTGGGATAAACGAGAGATACTCGAGTACGTGCAGGACGATGGAAGACTGCTACGACCTCTCAACTACCCTCCGGGTACCCCTGGCCAGGGATCTGTCGTACTGAATCTTGATTCAGGCAGAACCTGCGGAATTGTGTCCCTGGTAGGCCGCCTGTTCATGAAATCTGTCGATTGCCCGTTCAGGGCCGCAGAGGAGGAAGCGGCAAGGATGATGAAGTTGACCAGCACCGTAGTCGTCGATTTCCATGCCGAAGCTACCGCGGAGAAACAAGCGCTGGGCCACTACATGGATGGAAAAGTCTCTGCAGTGCTGGGTACCCACACCCATGTCCAGACCGCGGACGAGAGGATTCTGCCCGGGGGAACAGCCTACATTACGGATGTGGGTATGACAGGTCCGTTCGACTCATGTATTGGCATAAGAAAGGACCAGGCGATCGAGAAGTTTCTCCGTCAGCTTCCAAGGAAGTTTGATGTGGCAAAGAGAGATGTTAGACTGAATGGTGTCATAATTGACCTGGGCGATGATGGGAAAGCCCGAGCAATAAGAAGATTCGAAATGTGCTGGGACGAGGTTGTCAATGTCGGCGACGATAATAAGCGGGACTGAACTGGCTCAAAGCCTGAGAAAAGAGATAAGTGTAGAGGCGGAGACACTCTCTCAAAGAGGGATAACACCCGGACTGGGAGTCGTACTGGTCGGCGATGATCCTGCCTCAATATCCTACGTTAGGGGGAAAGAGAAGGCATGCGCGCAGGTGGGCATCTATACTGAGACTTTGAGGATGGCTGCCGAGACCAGCCAGGAAACTGTTCTGGGAACTCTCGCAGAGATGAATCAGAACAGCAAGTTCCACGGTATTCTGGTTCAGCTTCCCTTACCCAGCCACATAGATGAGATGCGTGTCATCGAATCGATTCTGCCACTGAAAGATGTTGATGGATTCCATCCAGCAAATCTGGGGAGGCTGATGATAGGTAAGCCGAGATTCAAACCGGCAACCCCGGCAGGGATAGTTGAACTTCTGCTTCGCAGTGGGAACAGCCCGGAAGGGAAATCCGTGGTGATAGTTGGAAGGAGCAACATCGTTGGCAAGCCGCTTGCGAATCTTCTCATCCAGAAGTGTGAGGGCGGGAATGCCACAGTAACTATCTGCCATACCAAGACTCAGAATTTGGGTTCATATACTTCCCGGGCTGACATACTGGTGGTTGCAGCCGGGAAGCCGAACACAGTTTCTGGCAGCATGATAAAGTCAGGTGCTGTCGTAATTGACGTAGGCGTAAACCGCGTTCCAGACTCATCTAAGAAAAAAGGATACAGACTTGTCGGTGATGTGGATTTCGAATCTGCCAAGGAAGTTGCCAGAGCGATAACCCCTGTGCCGGGTGGAATAGGTCCGATGACAATTACCATGCTTCTTAAGAATACTGTACATGCAGCGAAACTGCAGGCAAGAGAACTGACCGAGACCAACAGCGAACGGAAAGAATAGACGGTATTGCAGTATAAAGATGGTATTTTCGAGGGGTGTCTTTTGGGTGCTGAGAAGGTCTACAAGGTAAGTGAGATAACCAGGCAGCTCAGGAGTCTGCTTGAAGACGCCTTCCCCGAGGTTTGGGTGGTGGGTGAAGTGAGCAATTTCAAACCACATTCTTCTGGTCATATCTACTTCTCCCTGAAAGATGAGGCTAGTGAACTGAAATGTGTCATGTTCAGGAGAGACGCAGAGTCCTTGAGCTTCACCCCTATTGATGGCATGAAGGTGAAGTCGTTAGGCCGCATAACAGTATATGAGAAGAGGGGTTTCTACCAGTTGCAGGTTCTCTTCCTCATGCCTGCTGGGGTTGGAGAGCTGGCCCTGGCCTTCGAAAAGATGAAGGCGAGGCTCCAGGCAGAGGGCCTCTTTGATGAGGAAAAGAAGAAGAGTCTGCCTCCGTTTCCTGCCCGCATCGGTGTGGTAACCTCTTCCACAGGTGCTGCCCTGAGAGACATATTGAACATCCTCAGGAGAAGGTGGCCCTTCCTGACAGTCGTTCTCCGCCCAGCAAGAGTGCAGGGGGAGGGTGCATCAGCGGACATTGCAGAGGCAATTGACGATCTGAATGAGTACGGAGAAGTGGACCTGATCATAGTGGGGAGAGGAGGAGGTTCAATAGAAGACCTCTGGGCATTCAACGAGGAAGTTGTGGCAAGAGCCATTAACCGATCAACGAAACCTGTTGTCTCTGCTGTTGGTCATGAGGTAGACTATACGATTGCCGATTTCGTTGCTGACCTGAGAGCCCCCACTCCTTCGGCAGCCGCAGAAATAGTCGTCCCGAACAAACGGGAGATCCTCTCGCAACTGGATAGTCTTGTCAAAAGAGGCACGCGAGCCTCTTTTGCACGGATTAGTGACCTGAAAAGGAAACTCCAGGCACTGGCCAGAAGTTATGGATTGAGGAGGCCTCAGGATTTGGTCATGGAGAGCTGGCAGAGTCTGGATGAACTACAGAGGAGAGGTTCCACGGCCATCAGACACCGGCTTGAGATTCTGGGCGGGAAGATCTCCGCACTGGAGGCGAGGTTGAAAAGTGCCGGACCTGAAGCGACCCTTTCCAGAGGCTACTGCATATGCCTCAAACTTCCACAGAAGGAATTGGTGAGAAATTCCTCAGTACTGAGCAAGAGCGATGGTGTCTCTTTGAAATTCGCTGAGGGGAGCGCGAAATGTATTGTTGAAGAGGTGGGGGCCTGAGAAATGCGCGATTTGACCTTTGAAGATGCAATGAACAGGCTGGAGGAGATCGTTGCAGAAATAGAGTCCGGGGAAGTTGGTCTTGACCGCTCGATAGAGCTGTGCGAGGAAGCGTCCAGACTGGTGAAAACTCTGAAGAAAAGGCTGACCGATGCGGAGCTAAAGGTGAAAGAACTGACAAGGGATGAACAGGGCGAACTGAAGGTTGATGAAGAAAAGGAGGAGGGGGGGTGTTAGCCTTCTACGACCAGTACAGGGCCATCATCCTTCCCATCGTGTGTGGTCTGGTTGCTCAACTTTCAAAAGTTGTCAGCTTCTATATCAGAGAGAGAAGGATCAATCTGAAGAGAATGACTGAACCTGGAGGGATGCCCAGTTCACATTCTGCAGCCATAGTTGCTCTGTGTACTGTGGTCGGGTTTGAAAATGGGATTAATTCGACGGTGTTTGCAGTCACTTTTCTTTTGAGTCTGGTTATAATGTATGAGGCTGCCGGTGTACGGCGAGCGGCAGGGGAACAGGCGGAAGTGCTCAACAGGATTGTTGATGAGTTCTTTAGAGACAGGAAAGTATCAGAGGGGAAGGTCAAGCAGTTGCTGGGGCATACGCCTTTTGAGGTTCTGGCAGGGGCCGCAATCGGTTTTATTGCGGGATTCCTGTTCGGGAGATAGGGAGAAGTTTTGTCCATTCTTGAAAAGATAGAGTCGCCAGCAGACCTGCGCGAATTGAAGATGGGCGACTTGAAGAAGCTGGCAGGAGAAATCCGTGCCGAAATCATTGACATAGTGAGCAGAAATGGCGGCCACCTCGCGCCGAATCTTGGTGTTGTCGAATTGACCCTCGCTCTCCATTATGTGTTCGACGCACCCCGGGACAAGCTCATCTGGGATGTTGGGCACCAATCGTACACTCACAAGATTGTCACGGGAAGAAGAGAGCAGTTTCACACCTTGAGGACCCTGAACGGCATAAGCGGTTTTCCCAGAAGAGATGAGAGTCACTTCGACGTTTTCGGCACCGGCCATTCTTCGACCTCCATATCCGCATCGCTCGGTCTTGCTGCTGCCAGAGACCTTAAGGGAGAAGATTTCAGAGTGATTGCTGTCATAGGAGACGGCGCTCTCACTGCAGGAATGGCCTTTGAGGGCTTAAATCAGGCGGGTCATCTGAAGAAGGATTTGGTTGTTATACTGAACGATAACGAGATGTCGATCTCTGAAAATGTGGGAGCACTCTCTGAATACCTTACGAGGATAACCATGTATCCCATATACAACAGGATTAAGGATGATGTGTGGGAGCTTTTGGGTAAGCTGCCAAAGGGGTTGAGTTCAAGGGCAAGGGATGCCGCAAGGAGGATAGCTGAAGGTCTTAAGAACCTGGCTGTCCCTTCGATACTGTTCGAAGAACTGGGGTTCAGATATGTTGGTCCTCTGGATGGACACAACATGGAGGAACTAATAACCACGCTCAACTCAGTCAAAAGGCTCAAAGGGCCAATACTGGTGCATGTCCTGACCCAGAAAGGGAGAGGTTATTCCTATGCCGAGGAGAATCCAACAAGATTCCACGGTCTGGGCTCTTTCGATGTTGAGACCGGCCTTTCCAAGCCTTCCGATGCCCCCCCTGACTACACAGATGTGTTTGGCAGAACACTTGTAAAACTCGGAATGAAGGACAAAAGAGTTGTGGCAATAACTGGTGGGATGAGGGAAGGGACCGGCTTGCGCTATTTCGCGGACAGGATACCTGACAGGTTTTTTGATGTGGGCATTGCAGAGCAGCATGCTGTCACATTCGCCTGCAGCATGGCCCTTGCGGGTCTCAGACCTGTCGCTGCCATATACTCCACATTCCTCCAGAGGGCGTTTGACCAGGTGCTGCACGATGTCTGCCTGCAGAACTCTCCCGTTGTGTTCTGCATGGACAGGAGTGGTATTGTGGGCGAAGACGGACCCACGCATCACGGCACCTTTGACCTCTCCTACCTGAGGCTGATACCGAATATGATCATAATGGCGCCCAAAGACGAGAACGAGCTGAGGAACATGCTTTTGACTGGAATATCGTACACAAAAGGTCCTGTTGCCATAAGATATCCGAAAGGTGCCGGCGTTGGGGTCAGACTGGAGAAGGAGATAAAGGTGCTCCCCATGGGCAAGGCTGAAACCTTGAAGAAGGGTAAGGATGTCGCCATCCTGGCCATCGGCTCGATGGTTTACCCCTGCCTTGAGGCTGCAAAACTTCTGAAGTTGGCGAAAATAGACGCAGCTGTTATCAATGCACGGTTTGCTCAGCCGATTGATGAGGCTCTGGTCAAGACTGTGGCCAAGAAAACAGGCAAGATCGTCACTGTTGAGGAGAATGTGCTCAGGGGAGGTTTTGGTTCAGGCGTAATTGAAATCCTGGAGGACCTGGATTTAAGCGACGTGAGAGTTCTCCGCTTGGGGCTTCCCAATCAGTTCGTGGAGCACGGATCACGAGACAAGCTGCTGGACATCTGCAGCCTGACCGCACAAAAGATTGCAGACAGGATTGCGAATCACTTCTTCTCCCAAAAAGGCAAACGTAAGAGAAAAACGAAAGCCTGAGAGAGTCTGGAAAAAGTGAAAGTTGGCGTCATAGGCGTGGGCTATCTGGGTAAACACCACGCTCGAATCTATTCTGAGATTGAGCGCGCACAACTTGTTGGAGTGAGTGACATAGACGAGGGGCGCGGAAAAGAGATTGCCTCCACCTACGGTACTCAATTCTTTTCAGAGCCTGCAGACCTTCTCGAAAGAGTGGATGCTGCAAGCATAGCAGTGCCTTCCAAGCACCACTATACTCTGGCAAAAGAAGCACTTTCAAAGAGGGTTCACACTCTCGTGGAGAAACCGATAGCCTGTAGTGTAGAGGAGGCCAGTTCTCTTGTTGAGCTTGCCAGGAAGAATGGGACAAGGCTCTATGTCGGTCACACGGAGAGATTCAGTCCACCAATCGTGGCGCTGAGAGAGAGGATAAGCTGTCCCCTTTTCATAGAGTGCCACAGGCTTGCAAGTTTCAGGCAGAGAGGAACTGATATCGCCGTGGTCCTCGATCTGATGATTCATGACATAGACATGGTTCTCTGGTTGGTCAGGTCTCCACTGGAGAAGGTTGATGCTGTGGGCATACCTGTACTCACTGAGCATGAGGACATAGCAAATGCTCGAATGGAGTTTGCCAGCGGCTGCATTGCTAATCTAACTGCCAGCCGTGTTTCAAAGGGAAATCTGAGAAAGATCAGAATATTTCAGAAGAATGAGTACATTTCGATTAACTCTCCGGGCAAGAGTGTGGAGATCTACACAAGACTCCTGGGTGAAGATGGGAGGCCTCAGGTGAGAAGGGAAGAGGTTGAGGTGGGTGGAGATGAACCGCTCAGGGCCGAATTGGAGGCTTTCCTTGAGGAGATTGGTGAACAGGAGAAGACGAATCTGGCTACAGGGGAGGAAGGGAGAGATGCCCTGGTGGTGGCCTTCAAGATTCTCCAGTTGATCAGAGAAAGGAGAGCCAGGATAGGAATAGAGTGACCATCTAAGTCCTTCGATTCATAAATTCGATGACGAATTCATTCACTCAGGACAAGTGCTGAGTGAGCAACCTATTGAAGCACTAAGTCCAGACGCCCGTTTTGTACCCCAAGCAGTTGGTCAAGAGATCATGAGTTCAAAAAGAGTCCTCATAGTTGCCGGCGAGGCATCCGGAGACATGCACGCTGCGAATCTGGTCAGGGAACTGAAGAAGCTTGAACCCGAGTTCTCGTTTTTCGGAATAGGCGGTTCCAGGATGGAAAATGCAGGCGTAGAACTTCTGAGGCGGACCGAGGAACTGTCGGTTGTTGGGTTTAGTGAGGTACTTTCCAAGCTGGGGGCGATAAGGGGAGCAATGTCTCACCTTTTCAGAGAAACCTCCAGACGAAGGCCGCATATGGCTGTGCTTGTAGACTATCCGGGGTTCAATCTGAGATTTGCCAGACTGATAAGAGGTTCGATCCCGAAGATTTTCTACTACATTGGTCCGCAGGTCTGGGCCTGGGGCGGTTGGAGGACCAGGTCTGTGTCCCTTTTGTTTGATGGTCTCATATCTGTGATTCCCTTTGAATGTGACCTGTATGAAGGGACACGACTGGAGTGTCACTTCGTTGGACACCCCATCCTCGATCTGGTGAATCCGAAGGTTTCAAAAGAAGATTTCCGTTCTGAGTGCTGTTCCAGAAGTGGTCCGCTCATAGGCATGGTGCCGGGGTCGCGGAAGGAAGAAGTGAGGAGGATACTGCCTATCATGCTTCGCTGTGCGAAGATGATAAGAGAGAAGAAGAAGGAAACCTGCTTCGCCATTGGAGTGGCAGAGACTATCGACACGGGATTTGTCAGATCTCTGTGCGAGAAGATTTTCGAAGACGTTTTAGTCCTCGAGGGGAAGACATATGAGGTGATGCAGGCCTCTGATTTGCTGATGGTTGCATCCGGCACTGCAACGCTTGAGGCTGCAATACTGGGCATTCCCATGTTTATCATCTACAAGACTTCTCCTCTAACCTGGGCACTGGCAAAAGCGCTTATTAAGGTCAGGTCTGTGGGACTTGTCAATATCATAGCGGGACGAAGGATCGTTCCCGAGTTCATACAGTTTCAAGCGACTCCGAGAAAGATATGTGATCAGATTCTTTTTCTCCTTTCAAACCGTGAACGTATGGAAGAGACGAAGAAGGCCCTCTCTGAGGTGCGTTCACGTCTAGGAAGTCCTGGCGCAAGCAGGCGGGCTGCGGAGATCATTCTCGACCTTTCGGAGAAGAGATGCAACTTGAGCGCTTCAAGATAAACGCTGCTGCGGTGCTGGGCAGCCTCTTTGTGCTGGTTCTCGGCCGAACCCTGAGAACAAAAAAGGCGGGTAGGAAAGACCCCGGCCGTTGTGTCATATACGCATTCTGGCACGGCAGAATGATAGTTCCTCTATTCACTCACAGGGGGAGACGAATAAGCATACTGATAAGTCAGCACACAGACGGTGAAATTGCCTCAAAGGTTGCCAGGATTCTTGGATACGACCCTGTGAGGGGATCGACAACAAGGGGAGGAGCGAAAGCTTTCAGACAGATGTTGAGGAAGGCGAGAGCAGGCAGATGCCTTGCAGTCGCTTCAGATGGCCCGCGCGGTCCAAGGTGCGTATTCCAGCCCGGAGTAGTCAAGCTCGCGCAACTGACCGGTCTCCCCATTCTACCTGTGGGAATTGGGGTCGAGCGGAAGAAAGTTCTCTCGTCCTGGGATAGGTTTGTCATTCCGGCGCCTTTCTCGCGCTGCGTCGTTGTATATGGGGATCCAATTCACGTCAACAAAAGGGATGATGTATCGACGGTGACGAGTGTTGCAGGAAAGGAGCTGGCAGAGCTGTCGGAAACCGCAAACAGTTACTTTCTCACGAGGTGAATCTTGTGGCATGTCGTCTATAGCCTGCTCACCTTTCCTGTGTCGATTTCCCTTCACCTGCTCCGACCTTTGCTTAACGAAGAGTTCACGGAGAGGTTGGGAGAAGTTGCCCCACCTGAAGCGAGCATAGTTTATTGGTTCCACTGCGCTTCTGTTGGTGAGCTCTCTGCAATATCCGGTCTTCTTTCAGAGATTAGAAGACGAGAACCGGACTCTGGGGTAGTCATCTCCACCATGACCAGGACTGGAAAGGATCGGGCAAAGAGACTTTTTCCTGATGTCCCCTCCTTTCTTGCACCCCTGGACTCCTCTCGTTTTATAAAAACCGCCCTGAGCAGGATAAAGCCTTCGGTTCTTGTCATCGCCGAGACAGAAATCTGGCCCAATCTGATAAAGCTGACAGCAGAATCTGGAACTCAGGTTGTGATGGTGAATGCGAGGCTCAGCGCTAGGAGTCTCAACCGTTATCTTCTTTTCAGACCGCTTTTTGCCAGAGTGTTGAAGAGGGTCGAGTGGTTGTTTGTACAGACAGAGGCAGACCGTGTTCGGTTTGAAAGGCTGGGTGCGGAGAATCTACGTATAACAGTCACAGGGGGGATGAAGTCTGATTTGGACATACCTTCAATACCAAGAAATTCTATCAACGAGGAGTTCTCACTGCCAGATGAGAGGAAAATTGTGGTGGCAGGCTCTGTCAGACCCGAAGAGGAGAAGGAGATAATCGAAGCCTTTGAGATTGTGAGGGAGCATCACCCATCCACTTATTTTGTGGTGGCACCGAGGCACGTACAAAGAGCTCAGAATATTGCCAGTCTCGCAGAAGAGAGGGGGATGAGAGTAACACTCAGGTCGGATGGCAACTGCTATTCAGGCGAAGACATGCTCATACTTGATACCATTGGCGATCTCGCCAGGGTCTACGGGTGCGCTCATGTGTCGTTTGTTGGTGGGAGTCTGAGGGCCTACGGAGGACACAACCTTCTTGAACCTGCCATGTGGGGCTCTCCCGTACTTTTTGGGAGATATACTGACAATTGCGATGAAGAAGCCCGGGCCTTGATCAGACAAAAAGGGGGGATGAGGGTGGATGGGTGGAGGGACCTTGCCTCCAAGTTCAATTGTGTGCTTGGAAATGATGGGTTGCGTGATGAAATGGGCAGGAATGCAAAAGATGTGGTCATACAAAGATCAGGAGTTTCGCACAGGATATACGAAGACCTCTGCCAGAAAAAAATCTTAGGGACTGGACATGGAAAACGATAAGCTGGAAGCTTTTCTCATATCAAGAATGGACCACCCTGCCGTAGACGTTCTTCTCAAAGCTGCCACGCCCTTCTATCCTCTGGTCTATCTTGGCGCCAAGGCCCACGCTAATTTCAAGCTGAGGAGAAGGAGACTGCCTAAACCTGTGATAAGCGTGGGAAACATCACTGTTGGGGGAACTGGAAAGACGAGCTTCGTCAGACTTCTGCTTGAAATGCTAGAGAAGGAAGGGCTGAGAACTGCGGTTCTTTCCAGAGGATACAAGAGGACGGGAAGAGGACTGAGGGTAGTGAGCAAAGGCGGGGGTCCTTTGCTCGGTTATGAGTCCTGCGGCGACGAGCCGTGGATGATAGCGAACTGGGGGACGAATGCAGCGGTGCTGGTCAGCAGGGATAGGTTTGAGGCTGGCCTTGCTGCCATGGAAGAATATTCGCCAGATGTCTTCGTGCTGGACGACGGATTTCAGCACGTGAGCTTGGAAAGAGACCTGGATATTGTTCTACTGGACTGCACAAACGCTTTCGGCAATGGGAGGATTATTCCATTTGGCCTGCTGAGAGAGCCTCTTTCTGCGCTCAGGCGAGCCGACTTAATCGTTGTCACCAGATGCAATCAGTCAGATATTGTTGAGGCGGTGGAAACCCTGGCTCGGCAGTTTGCATGTGGTGTTCCCCTGATGAGGGCATCGCACGAGCCTGAATTGCTTGTGGGCTGCGATCAAAAGGCTCTTGATCTGGGAGAGCTCCGGGGCCGACCCGTCTATGCATTTTCTGGTATCGGAAACCATTCTTCGTTCTATTTGTCCGTCCTTCAGTGTGGAGGAGATATCAAAGATACAAAGCCTTTTCCTGACCACCACAAATACACCAGGGATGAGCTGCTCGTAATGGAAACAGAGGCCCGGGGTTCAGGTGCCGAGTGGCTCCTCACCACTGAAAAAGATATGGTTCGGATTACGGATGTAAATTTGACAATTCCCCTCTATGCCCTCACAGTACGGTTGCGGATTCTTTCAGGCATGGAATTGCTTGAATCCGCACTAGATAAAGCCCTGCAACCACCCCTTTCCCCGTAATCCCTGCCCTTCGAGCTGTAAGCCATAATTGACGAATTCACAGCATTTGGTGCCAGGTATAAACTTTTGGCTCTTCTCCAAGAAAGTTGGTGACAGGGAGAAGTTGGGGAATGTGCGGAGAACCCTTGCCTGTGGCGCCGAGCAAGCTCGGCTACTCCTGAATGTATGGAGTAGCGCCGCTTGCGGCGCGCTAGGTTGGCGCCCAGTTCGAGGAAAACGGCGCAGAGTATGACATGGAGGAAAAGAAAAGTCAGACGCTCAGCTGCTTCGAAAGTGTCAGACATCCGCTGCTAGTTATCATTTAGAGATTAGGATTTGTTCCATCCCTGGTTATTGGGCAGGGAGACCCTGCCCCTACGAAGTCTCAAACCATGGTGCCAGGCATGCACTTTTGCACTTTTGATAGAAAACACGCCACTGGTTGGGTGAGGGCTGGCCAAGATGTCAATGTGTCACGCCAGGCACCAAATGCGAGCCTGGGAAAGAAGGCTGGACAAGTGCGAGATTGGTGCTATGATATTGGCGATTTCCCAGCTTGGAGGCAAAGATAAAAAGGGCAACCTGTCCAGCAATCATCATGGCAGCCTTGGTGGCTCCTTTCGGCATAGCCTTGGCTGAACCTGCAATGCCAGACTCCGTCGTGAGGGTGGGGGCATGTGCTACGCCAGGGATTGCTTGGGGTGTGTTCGTGCAGGGCGACTACGCCTATGTGGCGGACAGAGGGGCAGTAACAGTAGTAGATGCGACGGATCCCTCCTTTCCTTGGGTCGCTGGTACACTCAATGATCCGCTAGCTTGGGCATTGGGACTCTTCGTTGAGAATGCCGTTGCATACCTAAACTGGACTGCATTGGGCAATGGCTTTTCCACGTTGGACGTTTCCAACCCCGATTCACTCTATGTCATTGGCTGGTGCTATGTGCCGCCAGCTGGCGGCCCGGATCCGACGGGCGTCTGTACAGTAGATACCATAACCTATTTGGCAAATGGTGATGACGGCTTGGGTATTATCAATGTGTCGGATCCCGCATCACCAGATACTGTGACGTACTTCGATACGCCTGGATATGCGCTTGACCTCTCCACACAGGACACACTCGTCTTCATTGCCGACTATGATAGTCTTGTGATTGTGAACGTCGCTGACGTTCTGAACCCTTATCGTGTTGGTGCGGTCAACATGCCCGACAACTGCTACGGTATCTCTGTGGCTGGTGAATATGCGTACGTCGCATGCAAGGGCGGTTTTGGCTTTGGTAGTCTCGAGGTGGTTAATGTTTCTGATCCGTCTTCTCCCCAGATAGTCGCCAGTGTTGACAACATCGTAGGGGACCCGCTTGATGTTTGGATTTCAGGCAGCTATGCCTATGTGGCTGCCGCAGATTACCCGTCTATTGAGGGAGGAGTAAGGGTAGTAGATATCTCTGATCCACTCAGCCCAAGTCTGGTGGCGAGCTACGATACACCAGGGGATCCAAGAGGTGTATTTGCAGTTGGCGACCTTGTGTTCGTTGCTGACTATGACAGTCTGCAGATACTGAGACATATTGCGACAGGTATCAATGAATCAACGGTTGAGCAGCAACCAAGGGTCTTGAGGTTACGACAAAACCAGCCCAACCCATTCACCGACTTTACGACCGTCAGATATGAACTACCAACCGCAGGCTCGGTTACGTTGGAAATCTATGACGTCACAGGGCGTCTTGTGAGAACACTGGTTGATGCGGCTCAACCTGCCGGCTTACATACAGCCATGTGGGATGGTAGAGATGAAGCAAATGGAAAGCTAGCAAGCGGTGTCTATTTCTGCCGTCTGACAACCGAGTCAGGCACTCTGTCCAACAAGATGCTTCTGGTTCGTTAGTAGGGTCTACAAAAGCAGATTCTTCCCCCCTTCGCCTAATCGGCTTCGGGGGACTGCGCCCGACTCAGCGGTATCCCCTTAGTCGGGCTTGCGTCTTGTACGGCTCTGAAGGACAACTGGGCTCCTCTAGAATGACCCGTCTTCGCTCAACTTCGTTGAGCTTCGACGGGCTGGCGCAGCCCGACGTAGCTAGCGAAAGCGTAGTCGGGTCACTCTGAGCGTTAGCCCTTCGTCTCACTCAGGATAAACTCCGAGTCTGCTTTTCGCATAGACGTGGGGACAGGCCCTTCGTGGTTTTGTCGGGTTTTGCCTTCGTAATAAGTCTTCACCCTCTCCTTTATCCTCCCCCTCAGCGACGGGGCTCGTGAGACGAGCCAGGAAGGAAAGTGAAAAGGGATGGCTCCGCGCTTCGCCAAGCCTCTGGAGTAGCACCACTTGCCTGCCTCGTTTCACGGGGTGGCGCGCCGAGCAAGCTCGGCTACTCCAGGCATGGTGCCAGGCATGCACTTTTGCTGACATCGATGTTGGGTGTCCTTGTAGGGGCGCGGTTTCCGCGCCCTTTAGTTTGGGCAGGGAGACCCTCCTTCGCTCTCCGTAGCTACGGAGGACAAGCCCTGCCCCTACAGAAATGTAAAAATGTAAAACCTGGTACCACTTGAACCTATCCTATGTTCTACATCTTACATCCAACGTCTGCAAGTTGTCCGATTTTTTTAAATTTCTCTTGACAAAGGAGTTAGATGCCCTTAGAATGCCTCTGTGGTGAATTGTGGGTAAATGTGGTGAACTGTAAGGACATGTTGGTGTGATGAATTACCAGGGAACATACTACTACTCTGTAGACCACAAGGGCAGGATTGCAGTTCCGGCCAAGTTCAGAAAGGTGCTGCTCCCGGAGGCTGATTCTACATATGTGGTGACAAAAGGGTTTGATAAGTGCCTATCTTTATACTCACTGGACCAGTGGATGAACTTCGCCGATTCGCTTGCCAAACTCCCCAAGACGAAAAGGCAGTCACGGAACGTGGTGAGATGGTTCATGGCGAACGCAGAGCGGGTACTGGTTGACTCCCAGGGAAGGATAAAAATTCCTCAACATCTCCTCGAATACGCAGGCGTCAAGAAGGATGCGGTCATAATTGGCGTCTACGATAGGATGGAAATCTGGAACAGGAAGGACTACGAGGAGAATGCGGCAGCAGTTGAGGAGACAATAGAGGAAGATCTCGAATCACTCGATTTTTAGAAATGGCTTCGAGAGGTTAGTTCATTGACAGAGCATATTCCCGTGCTTTTGGAGGAAGCCATCGAGAAGCTGAGGGTGAGGCCGGGGGGGACCTATGTTGACTGCACAGTGGGAACAGGAGGTCATGCTGAAAAGATTCTCGAAGTGTCGTCCCCCAACGGAATTCTCATAGCTATTGACAGGGACAACGAGGCCCTGGAGATTGCAAGAGAGAGACTCAAGAGATTCGACAAGAGGGTGAACTTCTTCAAGAGAAGATTCGGGGAGCTGGATGAGATTCTAAGAGAAGCAGGCGCCGGTTCAGTTGATGGGTTCCTTTTCGATCTGGGCATTTCTTCTGTTCAGATCGGGAACCCTGAGAGGGGATTCAGCTACAGGTTGGACGGTCCCCTTGACATGAGAATGGACCAGGAGTGTGAGTTTACCGCCGCCGACCTCCTCAACGAGCTCGAAGTTGACGAGCTGCAGCAGATAATACGAGCATATGGGGAGGAGAGGTGGTCGAGGAGGGTCGCCAGGTCGATCGTGCAGGAGAAGAAGAGGGGAAGGGTTGCATCGACAGGGCAGCTCGCATCTGTCGTGAGGAGGTCGGTCGGCGGTAAGCTTGCTCACAAGTCCCTGGCACGGGTCTTTCAGGCTCTAAGAATCAAAGTGAACAATGAGCTGGAAGAGATTACGGCCGGTCTTGATTCTGCTCTTGAAAACACGAAGAAAGGCGGAAGGATTGTTGTCATTGCATACCATTCACTAGAGGACAGGATAGTGAAGCGCAGATTCCTCGAGTTGTCCAGGGGGTCCACACCAACTGTCAAGTTGATCACCAAAAAGGTGATCAAGCCACAAGAGGGAGAACTCAAGGCCAACAAGAGGTCACGCAGCGCAAGGCTCAGGGCTGCGGAGGCTGTCTAAGTGAAAAAAGCGAAAAGAGGAGTGTTGAGGAGTAGAGTCTTTACCACATTCCTCTTCTTTTTTGCCGTTTCCTTTGCTGTCTTCTATGTGTGGGAGCGTATCACTGCTTTGGAACTGACTATCAGCGTGGAAGAGTTGAAGGACGAGATTTTGAGCGTGGAGAATGCCGCAAAAAGGTTAGAAATCGAAAAGACGGTACTCTCCTCACGCAGCAGGATAGAAAGAATCGCCATAGACCGGCTTGGCTTGAGGTTTCCAGCCGCGGATCAGATTGTCGTGGTGAGATCTGACTCAAGATGCATACATTTGAGTGAAAAGGGTCGCATAAATGGGAAGAATTAAGTTTGTCGTTGTGCTCCTGGTGCTAGCCTGGTCAGGCCTGGTGTTCAGGCTGGGTATGATTCAGCTGGTGGAAGGAAAGCAGCTCGAGGAGTGGGCCAGAAGGGAGCAGCAGTGCCGTGTCGTGCTTGAGTCTGAGCGGGGAAACATCTACGACAGAATGAATCGGCTGCTTGCGGGCTCCGTGGAGGTCAGCTCCGTAGGTGCCGTCTGCCCTGCTATCGAGAACAAAGAAGATGTGGCCGAAGTGTTGAAAGACTTAGGCCTGGGCGAATACAAGGAGATTCTATCTCTCCTGAGGAGTGGCTCAAGATTTGTCTGGATCAGAAGGTCAGTTCGGGAGGAAACGGCCTTGCTGGTCAAAAAAGCGAAGATTCGTGGGATCAGCGTCTCCAGGGATTCCAGGAGACACTACCCGATGCGAAGCCTGGCCGGAAATCTTCTGGGCTTCGTAGGTGAGGACAAGACGGGCCTTGAGGGAATAGAGTATCAGTTCGAATCTATACTTGGCGGTTCACCAGGATGGGCTGTACTCCAGAGGGTCTCAGGCAACCATTATCCCTTCCCAGACTGCCCCAGAAAGAAGGCTGAAAGGGGCAAGGACATGATTCTGACGATTGACGCGAGTGTTCAGTCTATCTGCGAAGAAGAACTGAAGAAGACCGTGGATAGGTTCCGTGCCAGGCAAGGAGTTGTGATTGTATTGGATCCGAGTACCGGCGAAATCCTGGCTATGGCCAACTGTCCCAGCTATGATCCAAACCTTTTGGGTAGGGGTGATGCGAGTACGTGGAAGAACAAGGCGATCACAGACATGTTTGAGCCGGGCTCAACTTTCAAAATAGTTGTCGATGGTGCGGCGCTGGACCAGTCCCTGGTGGCTCCGGGAGACTCAATAGATTCCAATGGAGGAGTAATTCGAATAGGTTCGCTGAAGATACAGGATGTCAAGAACCATGGAATCATGACTTTCAGTGAAGCTGTTGCCTATTCGAGTAATGTGGTGGCGGTGAAAGTGGCAAGGAGGCTTGGGAAGGAAGGGATGTATGAGTCAGCCAGAGCCTTCGGGTTCGGCAACAGGACCGGAATTCTGCTTCCCGGAGAGGCGAAGGGATTTCTTTCTCCACCAGGTGAATGGTCGGAGATCCGCTTTGCCAATGTGGCCATTGGCCAGGGTGTTGCCGTGACTGCTCTGCAGTTAGCAGTTGCCTACGCTGCCATAGCAAACGGCGGGGAATTGGTTGAGCCGACAATTGTGAAGGGAGTCATCGACAGCAATGGCAGGGTTCTCAAGAAATCGGGCGTCCAAGTAGTAAGAAGAGTCATCTCAAAAGAGGCTTGTGACAAATTGAGAGGCATTCTCACAGGCGTTGTGGAGTATGGCACTGGCCGGATGGCGCGCCTTGATGGAATATCTGTTGCCGGGAAGACCGGTACGGCTCAGAAGGCTGAGCCTGGTACCGGGTACGTTGATAGTAAGCTTGTCTGTTCATTCGTGGGTTTTCTTCCTGCAACTGATCCCAAACTCGTCATCGTGGTGGTCGTGGATGAGCCAGTTGGGAGACACTGGGGTTCAGATGTTGCCGCCCCACTGTTCAAGAGAATAGCAAAGAAGGTAATTGAGATGCGGCCCTACCAGTCAGACATATATTCGGGCCTGGCTGAGTTGCGATGAGGCTGATGATGAACCTGGCAGAGCTGATCGAAGAACTGAGAGGTTGCGTGATTGATGGAAACCCAACTGTTGAAATATCCAGTGTTGCGTACCACTCGCGGAAGGCGACCGACGGCACCCTTTTCGTAGCTATAAAGGGGTTCAAAGCGGACGGTCATGATTATGTCAGTGATGCGGTAAAAAGGGGTGCTGTGGCAGTGGTAGTAGAGCGGGAGGTTGACGCGGCCTTTGAGGTCTGCAAGGTGTTGGTTCCTGACACCAGGGAAGCTCTCTCCCACATATCAAGTGTCTACTACGGCACTCCATCAAGGAAGCTTGACATAACTGGAGTCACAGGGACAAATGGAAAGACTACAACCTGCTATCTACTAAGGTCAATCTATGAGGCCGCTGGTATGCGTTCAGGGATGTTGACCACCATCGAATACTGGATTGGCAGAAAAAGGCAAAGGGCACAGCTGACCACTCCGGAATCCCTGGATTTGCAGAGGATCCTGGGGAAGATGGTAGAAGGCAGAGTTAAGGCTCTGGCCATGGAGGTCTCCTCCCACGGGCTGGCCTTGAAGAGGGTGAGGGATGTCGAGTTCGCCAAAGGTGTGTTCACCAACCTTTCCAGGGACCATCTGGACTTCCACGTTGATATGGAAAACTACATCTCCTCCAAGAGATCCCTCTTCAAGAATCTACGATTAGGAGCGATTGCTGTCCTCAATTGCGACGATCCACACTGGGAGGACATGGCATCTGCTACTCAAGCCAGAGTGGTGAAATATGGTTTCGCCGGTAGTGCGGATTTTAGAGCGACAGAAGTCAAAGCCACTCTTGATGGAACGCAGATAAAGGCGAGCTGGGAGAGGGAGACTGCTGAGATTGAGTCATCTCTCATAGGCAGGCACAATGCCTATAACATGCTGGCTTCCGCCGCAACGGCAGCGTACTCGGGTCTGGACAAGGAGGCCATAATTGCTGGCATAAAGAATGTCAAACGGGTTCCTGGCAGGCTCGAACCATTCCGCCTTCCCAACGGAGCCAAGGCCTTTGTTGACTACGCGCATACACCAGATGCCTTGAAGAGGGTTCTTGACTCGCTCAAAGAGGTGACAGAGGGCGACATCATCTGCGTGTTTGGATGTGGAGGAGATAGGGACAAGGGCAAGAGACCAATCATGGGCGAGGTGTCCACAAATCTCGCAGACTTCACCATAGTGACGTCGGACAATCCCAGGTCTGAGAATCCCCAAGCCATAATCGATGAGATCATAAGTGGCGCAAAGAAGGACAACTTCAAGATAGAGGTCGATAGAAGGAAGGCGATTGAAGAAGCGGTTGCCATGGCAAAGCCGCGGGACTCCGTTCTCATTGCGGGTAAGGGGCATGAGAGGTTTCAGACAGTTGGGGACGTCAGGAAACCTTTTGACGATAGAAAGGTCCTTTCCAGTCTAATTGGGAAAGGGAACTGATGGAGCCTTTGACCGTGGATTTCATTGCACAGGCTGTGAATGGGACGTTGAGAACTGGTGGGAACGACTCCCAGACTCTGAAGATGCTAATCAAAGGCGTCTCTACAGATTCCAGATCCATAGAGAAAGACCAACTCTTCTTCGCCATAAAGGGTGACAGATTCGACGGTCATGATTTCGCAGAAGAGGCGGTGTCCAGGTCCGGGACCCTGGCTGTGGTCGGTAAACCACTGGACCGAGTATCCACTCTTCTGGTCAAGGATACGGTTGATGCACTGGGTGATCTCGCGAGGGCTTACAGAGGGAAACTTGGGAAGAGGACCATTGCGATAACAGGGACAAACGGGAAGACTACCACAAAAGAGATGTCTGCGCTCGTCTTGGGCGTCAAATACCAGGTTCGCAAAAACAGGGGGAATCTGAACAACCTGATCGGGCTTCCACTCTCGGTGCTGGAGATGGATGGGGAAGATGAGCTGGGAGTGTTCGAGATGGGGATGAGTGCACAGGGCGAGATAGAGAAGATGTGTCAGATATCTGAGCCGGTTCTAGGAGTGATCACGAACGTGAGCGCTTGCCATCTAGAATCACTGGGAGACATGGAAGGGGTAGCCAGGGCCAAGCGAGAGCTCCTCGACTATCTGGATGAAGACAAGAAGGTCGTCCTCAATTTCGACGACCCCACGCTCAGAGAAATGGCCAAGGAGACGAGGGCGAGCGTGATTGGGTTTGGTGTAGAATGTGATGCTCCCATTCGGGCCCGGAGTGTTTGCGAAGAAAACTGGGGAATATGTTTTACTCTGGAATCCGGAGGCGACTTCAAAATACCCATCCCAGGCACATTCAATGTGTACAATGCGTTGGCTGCGATTGGGGTGGGTATGGCTTTTGGTGTTAGTACACAGGAAGCGGGCGAGGCTCTATCCCAGCTTGTTCCAGAAAAGAGGAGGATGGGTAGGATCCCCTTAGACGGTGCCATACTCGTAGACGATTCCTACAACGCCAATCCAGCGTCGGTCGTGTGTGCCCTCCAGGTTCTTTCTAAGATGGGTGCCAAAAGGAGAATAGTGGTCCTTGGTGACATGCTTGAACTCGGGGCCACGTCGAGACTATTGCATGAGAAGGTGGGGCTCCAGATGAAAGAACTGGGGGTTGATATTCTCTACGTTCATGGAAAGGATGTGAAGTACACTGCACAGTCGGCAAGGAGGTCCGGACTGGAATGTGTGAGAGAATTTCCGGAGAAGTCTGAGCTGATCACGGCCCTGAAGACCCTTTTGAAGGATGGGGACGTGGTTCTGGTGAAGGGTTCAAGAGCAACGCGCATGGAAGAGATCGTGCAGGCCCTAGTTCTGGAAAGGACTGGAGGGTAAACTACAGCTTATGCTCTATCATCTACTATATCCACTCAGCAGATATGTCTCTTTCTTTAACGTATTTAAATACATAACCTTCAGGGCAGCCTATGCCGCTGTGACGGCTCTCATTATGGCGTTTATCGTAGGCCCGGCAATAATACGGAGGTTGGAAAGGTTCAATGTCAGGGAGAAGATAAGTGATGATCTGCCAGAATGGCATAGATCGAAAGAAGGTACCCCAACCATGGGGGGGCTAATCCTCCTCTTGACTTTTGTCGTTCCTGTGCTCCTCTGGGCGGATTTGACGAACAGATTCATCCAGCTCATTTTGATAGCCTCAATCTGGTTGGGGGCCATGGGTTTCGCTGATGACATGTTGAAGTTCAAAAGAGGGAAAGGGATGGGAGGGAAGTATAAACTCCTTGGTCAGTTCGCGCTCGGTTTGGTGGTGGGGTTGAGTCTGATTCTGGGTCCAGTCAAGGAGGGATATGCTACCAAGACGAGCCTCCTCTTCTTGAAAAACTATTTTCTGGATTTTGGATGGTTCTACATACCATTCCTTGTTCTAGTGATCGTCGGTTCTTCAAACGCAGTCAACCTTGCCGACGGCCTTGATGGACTTGCCATAGGAATGGTGGCCATCGCTTTCGGTGCCTACGCTATCCTGGCATACCTTACGGGACATGCCAAGATAAGCGAATACCTGAGTATTCTCTTTCTCCCCGGGGCAGGAGAACTTTCGGTCTTTTGCCTTTCCGTAGTGGGGGCCTCTCTGGGGTTTCTCTGGTTCAACGCAAACCCTGCCAAGATTTTCATGGGTGATACCGGCTCTCTTGCCCTCGGGGGTGCTATTGGTACTGTTGCCGTACTCATAAAACATGAGATGCTCCTTCTGGTGATAGGAGGTGTGTTTGTGGCAGAGACGGTTTCAGTCATGCTGCAGGTAGCTTACTTCAAGAGGACTGGCGGGAAGAGGCTTTTCAAGATGGCGCCTCTCCATCACCATTTCGAGCTTTCAGGGATACCAGAGCAGAAGATAGTGGTGAGATTCTGGATAGTAGCGATACTCTGTGCCCTTGTCGGTCTATCCACCTTGAAGATAAGATGAGACAAGAAGATGGATGTAAAGGGGAGGAAGTTCTCAATTATAGGGCTGGGAAGGAGCGGTGTTGCAGCCGCCAGGCTCCTTATGAGGAAGGGTGCAGAAGTGTTTGCAAGTGATGTGAGGGAAAGATCTGAGCTGACAGCGGTGGCGGACGAACTGGAACGGTTGGGAGTTCGACTCGAGTTTGGCCGGCATTCGGAGAGAATATTGGAGAGTGAGAGCATAGTGGTCAGCCCTGGGGTCCCATCCGACACACCCGTTCTCAAGCAGGCAAAAGAAAAAGGGAAGGCGGTCATATCAGAGGTTGAACTTGCGTACTCTTTCCTTGAGTGTCCCATGGTTGCTGTCACAGGGACAAACGGGAAGACTACGACTGCCGCGCTCATCAATCATGTTCTTGAAAGAGAGGGTCTTCGTACTGCCCTCGGCGGAAATGTCGCGCCAGGCATCCCCATGAGCGGTCTTGTGGGCAAGCCACTTGATTTTGCAGTGGTGGAAGTTTCAACCTTTCAGTTGGAAACAATAGACAGATTCAGGCCACACGTGGGAGTACTCACAAACATTGCTCCTGACCACCTTGATAGGCACGGGAGCTTCGAAGAGTATAAGAGGTTAAAGGCAAGGCTGTTCTCCAACCAGACAGATCAAGACTTCTCTGTTCTCAACGCTGATGATGAGAATGTGATGGATGCGACGGAGGCTGTAAGGTCGAGGAGAGTCTTCTTCAGCATAAGTGGAAGGGTGGATAGTGGGGTGTGGGTTGCTGAAGGCGACATACGATTCCGAATCTTAGAAAGGTCGGGCCGCATATGCTCCAGCTCTGAAATCGCGTTGAAGGGCGAGTTCAACCTGGAGAACAGCCTTGCAGCATCTGCTGCCTGCCTTCTGTTGGGCGTAGAAAAAGAGACTATTGCTGAAGCGTTGGCGAGCTTCAAAGGTGTTATACACAGGCTTGAGGAGATAGGGGAAATTAGAGGAATCACTTTCGTCAACAACTCTATGTGCACAAACCCGACTGCAGCCTCGAAGTCTCTTGCAGCCTTCAGTGAGCCTCTGGTACTGATAATGGGAGGCAAGGACAAGGGGTTCGACACAGATCTGCTCATAAAGAGTGTGGTGGAGAAAGCGAAACACGTAGTACTGATCGGTGAGGTTGCCAAAAGACTGTCAAAGGAATTGGAAGTGGCTGGCTTCAGCCGATATGAGAGTGCCAGCTCTATGAGTGACGCATTTAACAAGGCCTATGCCGCTTCTACAAGTGGGGACACAATCCTTTTGTCTCCTGGATTTGCCAGTTTCGACATGTTCAAGAACTTTGAGGAGAGAGGGTTTGCATTCAAGGAGGCCTTTGCCCAACTCAAGTCGAAGTCTCAGTGATTATCAGGCTCGTCCTGACCTGGGGCTTTTCATAGGTATGCTCGTTCTTGTAGGATTCGGAACGATAATGGTTTACTCATCGAGCGCCTTCTATGCGTGGGCCACGTCCGAATTCGGCAGTGGGTTCTTCTTTCTCAAGAGACATCTCATCAGGCTTGGGGTGGGGCTGTGCGCGATGGTGGTGGCTGAGAAGATCGACTACCGGTTCTGGTCGAGGATAGCAAAGCCGCTCCTGGGTGTGTGTATGCTTCTTCTGGTGGCAGTGCTCATTGTTGGTTCTGGCCGGTCACACGGGGCGAGCAGGTGGCTTCGTATCTCTTTTGTTTCTGTCCAGCCTTCTGAATTGATGAAGGTCTGTCTGGTCATATTTCTGGCTTCATACGTGGTATCTGCACGAGAAAATATGAAACATTTCAGTCGAGGTTTCCTTCCTCCCCTTGTTGTGCTGGGCATTATTACAGCGCTGGTCGTCAAGCAACCGAACTTCGGTACCGCGGTTGCCCTTCTTTTGATAGGCTTTTTCATGCTATATATTGGCGGTTCGAGGGTACATCACCTCGTTGGGGCAGGGATAGCTGGCGCGGTCGCCGTTGGATTGATTGCCTATGGAATACCCTATGCGCACCACAGGATTGTGGGATTTATGGGTGCGGCCTCGGGGAGCCTTGACGGTAACTATCAGCTCAGACAGTCGCTCTTGGGTATGGGGTCTGGAGGGCTGTTCGGAGCGGGATTGGGCGGGAGCAGGGCGAAGCTCCTCTTCCTTCCCGAACCGCACACAGACTTCATCTTTGCGGTTGTAGCAGAGGAACTGGGTTTCATAGGGGCCATAGTTCTCATGGGTACTTTTCTATTTATTCTGGTGAGGGGGGCGCAGATCGCACTCTCTTCGCCGGACGATTTTGGCATGTTTTTGGCGGCTGGTCTGACGATTTCCATATTCACCTATGTGTTGTTGCACATAGCAGTGGTGGTGGGAGCGCTTCCCACCACAGGTCTACCACTCCCATTTCTCAGTTTTGGGGGTAGTGCCCTGTTCACAAATCTTGTTTCTGTGGGGATTCTCCTGAACATATCGAAGAGGCGCCAGAAATCTAAGGCACCCCACTATGGCAGGAGATGTCTAAGGTGAAGGTGCTGGTGGCGGTTGGAATGACCGGTGGTCACATATTCCCAGGCATTGCTGTGGCTGAAGAGTTGAAGGCATTCGATTCTGGTTGTCAGGTTGTCTTTGCAGGCTCAGGTAGGGGAAGAGCGAAAAGCCTGGTAGCAAGGGCCGGCTACAATTTCATAGCAGTCGGCGCGCGTGGATGGGTTGGCGTTGGAACAAGGGGGAAGATGTTGTTTCTGTTTCTGATGGCGATGTCTCTGGTTGCCGCTTTTCTTGCTCTGCTCAGAGAGAGACCGCAAGTGGTCGTGGGGACAGGAAGCTATGCGACAGTTCCTTTTGCCGTGTCAGCACTCCTGATGGGCATACCAACGGTCCTTCTTGAGCAGAATGTGGTGCCTGGCAAGGCGACGAGGTTGCTCTCTCATTTTGCCAGAGAGGTTCACGTCGCCTATGGAGAGAGTACTCGACACCTGAGCAAGAGGGCGAGGGGCATTGTCTCGGGAAATCCGGTCCGCAGGTCTCTTTTCGCTCCAGACCGCAAGAGTTCAATAAAAGAGTTCGACCTTGATGCGAATTTGAAGACGGTGTTCGTATTCGGTGGAAGCAGAGGTGCGCGCTCCATAAACAGAGCTTTTGCAGACGCAGCACATGTTCTATCGGAGCATGATGAATTGCAGTTCATTGTTCAGACTGGAGAAGACGACCTTCAGTGGGTGAGGGAGGCTTGCACCAAGGCAAAACTGAAAGCCTACACAGCGCCATTCATACATGGCATGGAGTTGGCTTATGCGTGCGCAGACATTGTGGTTTGCAGAGCCGGAGCCACAACTGTTGCTGAACTTACTGCTCTTGGCCTCCCTTCAATACTGATTCCATACCCTTATTCTGCAGGTGGACACCAGGAGAAGAATGCGATGATGCTCCAAAAGGCGGGCGCCTCGGTTCTTGTCTACGACCGGAGACTCACTGGAGAAATACTCGCCTCTCTGATACTCGAGACCCTGAAGAGTGAAGCGAGGCTCGCAAGCATGGCAAAGGCGGCGAAAGCATTGGGCAGGAGAGATGCAGGAAGACATATTGCGCAGTCGATTCTGAATGCAGGTAGGAGAGAGTGTTCAGGAAGATAAAACATATGCATTTCGTGGGTATTGGTGGAATAGGGATGAGCGGAATCGCAGAGGTTCTGCTGAATTTGGGATACACAGTGACAGGCTCAGACTTGAAAGAGTCTCCAATAACGGAAAGGCTTTCCAGTCTCGGAGCGAAAGTTTCCACGGGTCATTCTCCCCACAATGTGAAGGATGCCGACGTGGTTGTGTACAGCTCCGCGGTCAAGCCTGACAACGTAGAACTGGTGGAAGCCAAGTCACGGCAGATACCAACAATAGCGAGGGCAGAGATGTTAGCTGAACTGATGAGGATGAAGTACGGCATAGCGGTGGCTGGAACCCATGGCAAAACGACAACCACCTCTATGATTGCAAGGATTCTTACTGAAGGCGGCTTAGATCCTACCATTGTCGTTGGGGGCAAGTTGAGGAGCTTGGACACCAATGCCAAGCTTGGAGCAGGTGAGTACCTGGTGTGTGAGGCGGACGAAAGCGACAGATCATTCCTGAAGCTTTCACCCACCATTTCTGTCATAACAACTCTCGAAGAAGAACACATGGAAAGCTATAGAGACCTGGAAACTGTTGAAGACGCCTATGTTCAGTTTGCAAACAAGGTTCCATTCTATGGATGCGTAGTGCTTTCGCTTGATGAAAAGAACCTCCAGAACATACTCGCCAGGATTGAAAAAAGGTGCATTACGTACGGCATGAAGACCCAGGTGAATGTGAAAGCAAAGGGTGTAGTTTTTGAAGGGTTCGGTTCTAAGTACGTGCTTCAAAGCAACGGGGATACGCTGGGTGAAATCAGGCTTGGCGTTCCTGGTCTACACAATGTATACGATTCTCTTGCCGCTTGCGCTGTGGGGCTCGAACTCGGGCTGGATTTTTCTGTTCTCACCAGGGCGCTCGCTGAGTTCAAAGGAGTGAGAAGGCGCTTTGAGATAAAAGGGGAGGTGGATGAAGTAACGCTCATCGATGACTACGGTCATCACCCCACTGAGATTGAGGTGACGCTGGAGGGAGCAAGGCGGGCATGGCCGGGCAGAATCATAGCCGTATTCCAGCCGCATCTCTACTCCAGGACAGCCAGACTGGCAGATTCCTTTGGAAGAAGTTTCTACAATGCTGACCTGGTTGTTGTTACCGACGTCTATGGCGCCAGAGAGGAGCCCATACGTGGTGTGAGTGGTAGGTTGATAAGCGATGCGTGCACGGCCAGCGGGCACAAGGCCGTAAACTATGTTGAGGATATGGCGTTTGTGGCCAGGTGGCTTCTGGACATTGTGAGACCTGGTGACATGGTGCTCACCATGGGCGCTGGAGACGTGTATAAAGTCGGCGAGGAACTCCTCAAATTGCTAAAGGCGAGAAGCGAGAATTCCAAAGCCCGCGCAACTAGTTGAAGGTGTGCAAAATGGGAGTCCTGTACGAGAAACTGAAGGAGTTGTTTAAGGGTGAAATGGCTGAGAATAAGCCCATGTCACGCCACACGTCTTTCGGCATAGGGGGGCCGGCAGAGATCTACTGTAGGCCCAAGAACGAGGAAGATCTTTCTGGACTTCTGCGGTTTGCACGCTCAGAAGGTATCGACACTCTGGCGCTGGGGAATGGCACCAACATACTTGTGAAAGATGGGGGTATCCCAGGCATAGTTATACACACTGCTTTTGAAACGCTAATCCTGGAGGGTGAGATCCTTACGGCAGGGTCAGCCCTTTCCCTGGCAGACCTACTGGAGTTCTGCATTGAGAACTCCGTGGCCGGTCTGGAGTTTATGGCCGGCATACCCGGTTCTGTAGGAGGAGCACTGGCAACAAATTCAGGTGCATACGGACACGATTTCGGCGAGAGGGTGGTATGGGTAAGAGGTGTAAACATGGACGGCAGTGCGGTGGAACAGTCTGTTGGAGGCGAGGAGTTCGCGTACAGGGGCTCCAACTTCAAGGGGAAGATGGTCATAGAAGGAGTGAGAATCTCGGTTGAGAAGGGTGAGTCTGAGACTCTGCGAAGAGAGATATCAGAATACCTCGGTAGGCGGAAGAAAAACCAGCCTATTGGTGAGAGGAGTGCAGGTTGTATCTTCAAGAATCCAAAGGGCCTTCACGCCGGTAAACTGCTCGACTCAGTGGGGCTTAAGGGGAAGACCCATGGTGGCGCAGAGGTTTCGCAAATACATGCCAATTTCATAATAAACAGGGGTGGGGCATCTGCGAAGGATGTTCTCTATTTAATTGAGCTGGCCAAAGATGCTGTGCGTGAAAAGCAGGGTGTCGAACTTGAACATGAAATCGCTATCGTAGGAAGGGACTAGTGGGATGAACAGTTCCCATAGGCAGGTGAAGAAGAGAAGAACCAGGAAGCTCAGAGTGAGAGTCACATTCATTCTGTTCGTTCTCGGCCTTCTTGCTTCGGGTGGCTGTGGAATGTACAGGCGTGCCAGAGATTGGCGAATTTTCTCAATCAGCCAGATAGTGGTGAGGGGAGTGGGTGAGGAGTACGTGACCAGAGTGGCTGATGCCAGTGGGATAAAACGGGGCAGGTCGATGCTTGAACTGAACCCGAGAGAGATAGCCAGAAGGCTGGAGTCGCTCGACTTCGTGAGGAGGGCGTATATCAGAAGGAGGCCGCCCGGGAGAGTGATTCTCGATATCTCGGGCCGGAAACCTTTTGCCCTCGTGAATGGAAACATTGTTGTGGGAGAGGATGGAAGAGCAGTCTCTTCAGATGTGAAGGGGTTGGACCTCCTGGTCGTAGACTGTCCCTTGAGGAAGGGCGAGGGAGGATTTGAAAGTGTGGATCCTGGGCTCTTGCAACAGGCTTTCCTCGTCCTTGCTGCAGTTGAGAGCCTTGGTGTGAAGAGAGTAGATGTCACCAACCTGGATGACGCGAGGGTGTTGCTTGCAGATGGAACGCTCCTTCGTCTGGGATCAGGGAGATTCTGCGAGAAATCAAGGATGATCGCCCTGGTTCTAAGAGACCTCAAAGAGAGGAACGGGAAGGTCTCAACAATTGATGCACGCTTTGATTCTCAGATCTTGGTGCTAAGGCAGGAGTCTTTGCGTTCTCGAAAAAACTAAAAGGTGGTGGAAAAATGGGAAGAAGCACGGTGATCGTCGGTCTTGATTTGGGCACAACAAAGATTGCAGCCATAGTTGCCGAAGTTAGCGAGAAGGGAGAGGTGAATGTTGTAGGAGTGGGCACCAGCCCTTCAGATGGGTTGAGAAGGGGAGTTGTGGTTAACCTGGAGAAGACAGTCAATTCTGTGAAGAAGGCGGTCCATGAGGCGGAACTGATGGCTGGAGTCAGAGTTGACGAAGTCTACGCCGGGATCGCCGGCGACCACATCAGGTCTATTAACTCCAGAGGCGTGATTGCGGTCACCCGCTCTGGGAACGAGATTGGACAGAGTGATGTGCACAGGGTCATAGAGCAAGCGAGAGCCGTCGCCATCCCCATAGACAGAGAGATCATACATGTGATACCTCAGGAGTTCGTGGTTGATGACCAGACAGGGATCAAGGATCCGGTGGGCATGGCCGGGGTCCGGCTTGAAGCAGTAGTCCACATTGTGACCGGAGCTGTGACGTCCGCGCAGAATATCTACAAGTCGATAGACCGCGCGGGGATGAAGATTAGGGACCTCGTTCTTCAGCCGCTCGCAGCAAGCTATGCTGTTCTCGACCCCGAAGAGAGAGAGCTGGGTGTCGCGATTATCGATATTGGAGGCGGGACTACTGACATAGCAATCTTCTACGACGGATCTATCAGGCACACATCAGTGGTGGGACTGGGCGGCTCAAACATCACCAACGACATAGCCATAGGCTTAAGGACGCCAAGAACTCGTGCAGAAGAGATAAAGATGAAATATGGCTCTGCAATGGCCTCTCTCATTGACCCTGAGGCGAAAATAAAGGTACCAGGAGTTGGAGGAAGGGAAGAGAGGGAGGTCTCAGCGCAGGTTCTGGGGTCAATCATAGAGCCGAGACTTGAGGAGATACTCTCGCTGGCCCACCGTGAGATAAAGAAGACCGATTATGCAGATCTGCTTGGTGCTGGAGTTGTCTTAACTGGAGGGACAGCACGGATGGTGGGGATAGCCCAGCTGGCAGAACAGATCTTTGATCTTCCTGTGAAGGTGGGCATACCAAAGGGTGTTGGCGGTCTCACCGATTCTGTGACAGACCCTCTTCACGCAACGGGGGTCGGACTGGTTCTCTATGGGTATGAGAACAGGTTCAAAGGAGGATTGACTGGAGTGACCGACCACAACCTGTTCGATAAGATTGTGGACAAGATGAAGAACTGGTTTGGAGACCTATTCTAGTAATCAAATAAAACTGGAGGAAGGAGGTGTTTTGCGGCTTCAGTTCTTTGAGGAGTTCAGATCAAAGTGGATTCAGTTCAACAAGGTGGTGTGGTTTGTGCAAGGGGGTGGGACATGTTTGATCTCGTTGAAAATCTAAAACAAAACGCCAAGATAAAAGTGCTGGGAGTGGGAGGCGCAGGAGGGAATGCTGTCAATAGAATGATAGAATCCGGTCTGGCCGGAGTCGAATTCATTGCAACAAACACTGATATCCAGGTCCTTTCCATGTCCAAGGCAGATGTGAAGATCCAGCTCGGAGTGGAACTCACCAAAGGGCTGGGGTCCGGCGGAGATCCTGAAATCGGGAGAAAAGCAATCGAAGAGAACATAGACGACGTTGCAGATGCAATACGAGGAGCTGATATGCTGTTCGTGACTGCTGGATTGGGCGGCGGCACAGGTACTGGAGCCTCTCCCAGGGTTGCTGAGGTTGCCCGGGACCTGGATGTTCTCACGGTCGCTATCGTCACCAAGCCATTCGATTTCGAGGGGACGAAAAGGATACGCCAGGCTCAGGTTGGTGAGAAGGAGCTCAAAGGAAGGGTGGACACTCTGATAGTGATTCCCAATCAGCGGTTGCTTGCAGTGGTGGGCAACCAGACACCCATATATGAGGCGTTTCAGGTGTGCGATGAGGTGTTGCTTCAGGCAACAAGGGGCATTTCAGATCTGATAACTGTGCCCGGCCTCATCAACCTCGATTTTGCAGATGTGAGAACGATCATGTCCGAGACCGGAGAGGCCCTCATGGGAGCAGGATCTGGCACTGGCGAGAACAGGGCTCAGGCTGCAGCAACAGAAGCTATCGGCTGTCCGCTCCTGGAGGATGTTTCCATAGAAGGGGCAAGCGGCATTCTGGTCAACATAACTGGAGGACCTGATCTCACCTTGCACGAAGTAAGTGATGCTACCACCGTGGTCTGTGAAGCAGCAGGCAAGGAAGCGAACGTCATATTCGGTGCAGTCATTGACAAGGCGCTGGAAGGTTCTGTCAGAGTGACAGTTATTGCCACTGGACTACCATCAAGGAAAGAGGATCAGATTTCAGAGGTTCTGGAGGCGAAGCCATCGGAATTTGGTCCACTCAGGAACCAGGCATTGGACATGCCAGCCTTCCGGAGAAAAGACGTACTCTCAAAGAGTAAACTTCTGCAAAAAAGGGACATTAGAGATTTCAGCACAGATGAGCTGGAAATCCCTACTTTTATGAGGAGGCAGATGGACTAGATCTCAGCCACTTTCGCTCCGTGCAAGAAGTGCAGAATAGGCCAGCCGATAAGGGGTCAATCTAGACCGTTTCTGCGCCGCTAAGTACAGGGAAGTAAAGGCGTTGTGCATTGTGACCCGTTGATGGCATATATCTTGCTGCGTCATGTTGGAGTGAGAAGGGGGTGTGATGGAGAGGGTACTTGTGGTGGATAAGGATCAACTCTCAGCCAGGTCCATTGTGGGCGCGGCATCTGGCATTGGAGTCGGAGTCGATCTTTGTGAGGGGACGACCGAGGCGTTGAAGAGGTTGAAATCTCACAAGTACTGTTCGGTGATTGTTGACATCGATAATGCCGGGACAAACCCCACCGATGTCGTAAGCGCTTTCAGGGGCGCTTCTCCAGGGACGAGCATTATTACCTTCACTGCCAGAAACCGCCTGGAACTTGAGAGGAAGATCAGGTTGAAAGGCGTCTTCTACTATATGGTTGGACCGCTCAGCGAAATCGAATTCAAGGAGGCCTTAGAAGGTGCCGTAAGGGCAGCCGATCACGGTCGATTTGAATAGTAACGTTTTGTTGTAACGAAATAGCCCTGGTTTTGCGGCCGGGGCGTTTTTTTGCCGAAATTTCGCAATTTGCTTTCATGACGCGATAGATTTTCGCCTTTGGCAAGTACTGGCCGTCTTTTTTTATACCATTTTTGGAATGAATTAGCTTCTGCCATTCTGGCAGTTTTGCACACTCCTGTAATCGCAAAAAGACAGAAGTTAAGTTTTAGGGGCAGTTAGGTTCCCAATCCCGCCTCATCCGGCACGCTCTAAAACCGCCTGCACAGCCCATCTTCCCACGAAGCGCTCTCTTGAACCTCTAGGACGCTGATAGGGCACGGTTTTTGCAATAGTCTTGGGCTGGAGGCGTCAAGAGGAAAAATGAGTAGACACAAGAGAGCTGTATCTAAGCTGATTCTGGCAGGAGGAGGGGCCCTCGTGCTCCTCATTCTGGTCTGTACGGAGGCTGAGGCTGTCTCCATCAACTGGGGTACAGCAGGTAATCCCATCTACGGTGAAGGTGGGGTGGGATCCGACCTTCTCGCGAGGGGTGATGTGGTCCAGTTGATTTGCGACAGAGCCCAGGACGGTATTGATCCGCCTGGGAAGGACGGAATGCCGACAGGTGATGATGAACTGATACATACGTCCTATATAGGCCACGGAAGCTTTTTTGAGGGTGAGTTCTCTGACAATGTGCTCACGGGGATTGTGGGTATAGGCGATTTCCTCTACGTGAGAGCGTGGAATGACTCGGTGCTGTTGAGAGCCGCCCGGTTTGGGGACACTCGACAGCACGATCCTCAAGAATGGGTTGTTGACAACAGTATTCAGTTTACGCTTAACGCCACTGAGAATGGATCTTGGGCAGCCACCTTCTACAAGCTGAAGATTCTCTCCAAGAGATTGAGAGCCTTCCGCCCGGGGGCGAGTCCAGGTGTGGCGGACCTGGTAGATTTGGGTGATGGTGCAGCCATTTTGTACCTCAACCGACCCAATCCATTCAGCAGCTCGACAATGCTCGGGTTCAGCTTGGTAGGATGCGCGGCTAGCTCGAGGGCAGAACTGAAGATTTACGCTGTTAGTGGTTCTCTGGTAAGAAACTTGTTTTCTGCAGAAAGCGTTCAAGGTGATCGGTGGGTCATCTGGGACGGTAAGGATGATTCTGGCAGTGATGCAGGGAGCGGAATATATATCTGCAGGCTGAGGATTTTCGATGGAACGCGCACTGCAGAACTTTTGGCGAAGTTGGTCTACGCGCGGTGACTGGCGCATGAGAGATAAGGGAGATTGCTATTGTGAGATCTAGTCCAAGTGAGAAGAAATTTGCCATCTTGGTGCCACTGGCAGTTGTCTCTGTGACTGTAGTACTGGCTGCCTCGGTTGTGAGGTTGACGGCCTCAAGCTTGGAAGCCCGAGTGATGAACTTCTACAGGGTTCAGTCTGAATATGTGGCCAGAGCCGGTGTCGCAGAGGCGCTAACCCGGCTTGCAAATGGTGAGATTCATGACCCTGATGAGGGGAATCCTGATTGGAGAGCCGAAATATGTGTAGGCTTGAGAACAGAGAGTTCTCCTCCAATTTATCGATATACAAGTTATCAGACCGACCTTAGTTACGGGACACTCAAAGACCCGGTTACTGTGACGTACCTGTTGGATCGGGGAAGCATAGTCTACTTTGACCCGGATAGTAAGATGAAGACGACAAGACCTGGTGACTATCCCGTATATGTGGCTCAGGCCGTAGGTGGTAAAGGGAGGTCTGCCAGTAGATTCAGAGGTGAGTACATAAGCTATCCATTTCAGCCTCGAATGGAAGAAGCGTTCATCTGCGAGAGTTGGCCAAAGCCTCTTTCCAGGAACCGCATCTGTTCAAACGAGCATGGCACACACCTTCCGGCGTTGACGCGACCACCGTTCTGTGCGAGGTACCACGTTTCGAGGAAGGACGACCTGCCGGTTCCTTCTGGTCGCATTCCCAGTACTAGTGAGGTTCTGGGAATATCTCCTGCCGAGCTGATTACCGTTTTGAGAGCGGCCAGTGTAAACAGGAGCCTGGAGAACGAACCCGTCGGAATAACATTTTTCTCCACGCATGCACGGTACGACAGAAGCGTGTCGGGTTCAGGGCTCCTCTATGTGGTAGGTAATTTGGTCGTTAAGGGCGACTTTCGTTTCAATGGGTTGGTGTATGTGGAAGGTAGTGCCAGTTTTGCTGGGGATGTTTGGGTAGTTGGGGGGCTGGTAGTCAGCGGGCACTGCAATGTTGGCCCTACTGTGCTGTACTCAAGAGAGGCGATTGTTGAGTCTATGAGGAATTCAATTCTAGTGGATCTGTCTAGGATATGAGGAATCAAGTTCTTGGAGGTGAATTATGGAACACAGAGTTCTAGTCATTGGAGATGATGAGCACAAGAAGGAGGAGCTCTCGGGTCTCACCGCTGTATTCGGGATGCCATCCGACAACTGCAATTGGTCTGATCTCGCTGTGAAGAGGTTGAAATCCTTTCGATACTCCGCTGTGGTGGCTGACATAAGTGGTGGAAACCTTTCACCAGAAGACTGTGTGACTCTGGCAAAGGCCGCAGCTCCGTATACTCCAATCATAGTTGTTGCAAGCGAAAACGATCTTGACACCGAAAGAATCGTAAGACAGATGGGGGTATTCTACTACATGGTTAGACCATATCACAGAGAAGAATACATTGAAGCGCTTGGTGATGCTGTCGAATTCGCCGCGGGCCTCAGATCAAAAGAGGTTATTGCTTCAGAGATTCTTTCATCTGTTGGCAAAGACGAGTGGAGGTGAGACTATGTCCGGAGCGATTCTGATTGATCGGAAACTCGAGGATACCATTTTGGTGGGTGAGAACGATGAAACCAAAAGCGTAGCAGATGCTCGTTTTGAGGAGGAGGTTAACTGGATCCTTTTGAAGTTGCATCTAGAGGCTTTTCATACACTGTCCAGGTGAAGTTTATCTAGGAGGAACTGTTTTGTCTTTCACAGTTTTGGCCATACGCGAGGACAAGTACAAAGAGTCTGTAGAAAATATTCTGAACGGTGATCAGTACGATACAATCTGGGCAAAAAATGAGGATGAAGTGATCGAGCATGCTGCATCCGGAGTGGGTGGACTGATTCTTTTCGATGCAGACATGCCATACGTGGAGAGAGAGAATCTTCTGGAGAGACTTAGGAAGGTGAATGGCCATCTGAAGGTGGTGGGACTTACAAAGGATCCCACTCTTACAGATGCGCTGGAAACCCTGCGGATGGGGGCCGATGACTACATTCACATTCCTTCGGAACTGAGAAGACTGAGGAAAATTGCGGATAGCGCCTACAAGAAGTGGGTGAAGTCGCGCGACCAGAAGACTCCCTATGACGGGCACAAGAAAAGGTACGCGTTCGATGCCGTGATAGGTGAAAGTGACGGGATAAAAGAGGTTCTCCATATTGCCAGAAAGGTTGTGGAAACTGGTGCGAGCCCGGTGCTGATCCGTGGTGAGACAGGAACCGGCAAGGAACTGATTGCTCGTGCAATACATTACAACAGCTCAAAAGCTGACCAGCCGTTTGTTGAGATTAATTGCACGGCCATTCCTGAGACCCTTTTGGAGGCGGAGCTCTTTGGCCACGAAAGGGGAGCCTTCACTGACGCCAAGAGGCAGAAGAAGGGCCTCTTTGAGCTGGCCGATGGGGGAATGCTCTTTCTGGACGAGATTGGGAAGATGTCCGTCAATCTCCAGATCAAACTTCTCAAGGCAATTGAGGACAAGCGCTTCAGAAGGCTTGGTGGCACCAGTGACATAAAGGTCAAGGTGAACATCATGGCCGCGACCAACATCAACCTGGAGGAAGCGCTTAGCGAAGGTACTTTCAGAGAGGATTTGTACTTCAGACTGAACATGGTGTGTATAGAGGTACCGCCTCTGAGGAAGAGAGGGCGTGATGCGATTATCCTGGCGCGCCATTTTATCACCAGGTTCAACGAGGAATATGGGAAGAATGTTACTGCCATGTCGCCAGACGCTGAGGAGTGCTTGTTGAACTACTCCTGGCCTGGTAATGTACGGGAACTGAAGAATGTGGTGGAGAGGTCTGTTCTTCTTGGTTCAGGCGACCTGATAACCCTGGAGTCGCTTCCACCCGCGTTGAGATCTGGAAAGAGGATTCGCGAAAACATGGGCGCCGGGAACATTATCGTGCCCATTCCTCCAGGAGGCATCTCTCTAGCTGATGCCGAGAAGATCCTGGTGAAATCAATATTGAAAATCACAGGATGGAACAAATCGAAAGCCGCCAGGATACTGAAGATCTCCAGGCCCAGATTGGCACGAAAGATACAGAAGTACGAGATCGTTAAGGAGTAGATGTAACAGAACACTACAGTCCTTTAGCTGTCCTTGGCGACTGCAAACAATCCGGTTGGATTGTCTTAGGCACTGCACATCACCATCCTACAGAAGGCGTTGGGATTCCTGGGCGTAATTGTCTGTCTTTGAAACGGTTGGCCTTGGTCCTTCGATTCATGAATTCGATGACGAATCCATTTACTCAAGACTAGTGCTGAGTGAGCAACCTGGGGCAATGTCCCTTGAATGGAACGTCGCTGTACTTGCGAATCGAACCACTCAAGCAACAGAATTGGTCACGGCTGAGATGAAATGTTTCGGAATCGTACCTTCAAATCCACGAGAGAGATGGGAGACTTGTGGGCTAAGTCTTTGAAGATCCGACGGATATGGCTGTCGAGGGGCGGCGGCATGGAATTTGCAAACAGATAAACCTGGAGTTGTTTGTCTTTGAAAGGCTGAGATTTATTAGCACTAGAGAGGTTCGGGTTTTGAGAATGGTCCAGGGGGACAACAGAACGATCTTGCACAGGCTTTTTCTTGCCCCCCTTCTTCTTTCTTTTGCTGGTCTCGGAGGCGAGCACTAAACCCTGTTGAGAGCTTTCAAGTAGTGGCTCAGATTGAGACTAAACGTAAAGGAGGTGTGGCGAGGTAGGCAAGCTTTTTCTAACACTTTTTCCTAGTAATCCGGAAGGGGTGATAGCATGTCTTCTTTAGGGAAAAAGGCAGCGGCTGCACTCATTGGACTCGTTGGCATAGGTTTTGTGGTGGCGGGGTGTGGTGAGTTCGACGTTCCCTCGAGTGCTACTAATGGAGTCGAGAATATCCGATTCTTTCGTGACACGAGGGCAACCCTGGGGCCCAGCTACGTTGAAAAAGTGATCAAGGCCGAGGACGGGGGCACACTGACGCTCAACAGGTACACTATCGTTATTCCACCAGGAGCGTTGGAACGCAACACGAGGATATCGATTTCCGAGCCGATGCCCGGGTATGTCCTGGGAGACTTCGGTCCTGAAGGGATCCATTTCAAGAAGCCCGTAGAACTCTCGATGACATATCAATTCCTCGATCTGGGCGGTATTCAGGAAGATCGACTCACCATCTACTGGTTCAATCCTGAAACAGAAACCTGGTTCGATCTTCTAGCTCACGTTGACAAAGAAACACAGACCGTAACATTGGAGATTGACCATTATTCGCGCTATGCACTTTCTGATCACTAGAGTCGGTAGAGACCGACGGCTTACACAACTTTTTGGAGGGATGGCCGTTGAAAAAAGAGAAAATTCCCATAGAGGAACTGACTGTCCTTGTGGAGAGGATGAGGTCAGCTGTGGATGGCTCTCCGTCCGGCTCTGGATCAAGTGACAGGCTAAGGAAGTGCTCAGTCGATGAGGTGCTGGCTATTCTCAGGTCTGCCTGTTCAGTGAGAGCTGAAGACGAGCTGGATCCTCGGCCCAAGAGACCTTCAGAGTATTTCGATATTGCGCTTGGAGCTCTCGGGAAGAGCGGCAACTCTCCTTCAGAGGAAGAGGGGATGCTGCGCCTGATCTTCGAGATGGGCAAG